>CAVCHK010000152.1:0-2719 GCA_963601985.1 Paludibacteraceae bacterium | reverse complement strand
CCAACCATATTTCGTTTTTTTGTACAAATATACTAAAAAATCAATAAATTAGGAAGTGAACCTAACTTATTGATTTTATTTTGACTACTTTTTCAGCAGTCTCGCGATTTTGCTATATCTTATTCGCTTTCTTTTATACTAATAGTTTTCTTTGAAGGGGTTTGTTCTTTCTTTGGACAAGTAAGTAATAGAACACCATTTTTAAAACTAGCATCTATTTCATCTTCATTAATATCTCCTAGATAGAAAGTTCTTGTTACTTTACTATAACACTTTCTTTCACGATGAAGATATTTTTTATTTTCTTCTTCTTCAGCATTTTTTTCTAATGAGATTGTAACTTCTCCTTTATCTATTGAAATATTTATATCTTCTTTTTTATAGCCTGGTGCTTCTACCTCTAGGTATGTTTTTCCATCTTTTTCATATACATCACATTTAATATTTTCTTCTCCTTTAAAGAAACTATCGTCAAAAAACAATCTACTTGGTAACATATAAACCACTATCCTTTCTTTATTTGCATACCATATTTAATTGTTTATTAGTAAGTAATTTTTTACTTACATTGTAAGTATAACACTTATTTTAGCAATTGTCAATAGAGATTGCTAATTTTATTTATTATTGTTATTTATATTTACTATCTATACCAAAGTATTCTTCTAAGGTTTGGTATTCGCCATCTTTATATATTTTGTTGGCTAGTGTTTTTCCTACATATCTAATATGCCATGGTTCATACATATATCCTGTAATATCTTCTTTTCCTTTTGGATATCTAATTATAAATCCATATTTATACGCATTTTCTTTAATCCAATTACTTTCATTAGTATTTTCAAAAGATGAATCTACTGTATTTACATCTATAGCTAGTCCTGTTTGGTGTTCTGAGTATCCACTTCTTGCTGAATAAGTATCAGCCTTTTCCTGACCATCCATTCTAACGTAATTATTATAGATATATTCTTGATCAGCATAAGATCTATAGCCACTTGAAGCATATATATTTAACCCTATAGCTTTTGCATCACTAGTTAATTCTAAGAAGGCTTTTTTTACAAAGTCTACTACTTTTATGTAACCATTTATATCTTCTAAATTATTAGGAGCAAAACCACTAGGAAGGGAATATGTTTTATTTACTATTATTGTATCTTCTATATAAGTTACTCCTTTATTATTTTTTATAGTATATCCTTTAGTAGATTTACTAGTAGTTATATCTTTATTTTCTTTAACTATTAATTTAAAATCTTGTTTTGCTTCATTACCAGATGAATCTTTTGCTTTATAAGTAAGAGTATATTCTCCTACTACTTCGATATTGTATTCTCCTTCAATAGTAGGAGTTATTTCTTCATTGCTATTATCTGTTACTTCTACTATGCTAAGTAAATCTTCTACTTTATCAAAGGCTAATACTTCTATATCTTGAACATTATTTATAATAGGTGGAGTGGTATCTTTTACTATTAATATAACTTCTCTTTCTTTATTATCATAGTTAAATTTTCCTGTATAGGTACCTTTTGTATATACTTTGCCATCTATTATATCTATATCTTTCCATACTATTTCTTTATTTTTTTTGGCACTATGATATAGATAGTCGTTCATTTTGGGTACATTACTTCCTGCTTCTATTGTTAATTTATTTTTATATATAAATATTGAGTCAATAGAACCATCATAGGTAAATATTAGGTAAATAAACGTAGATATTAGTAAGAATATAATTATAGTAATGGTTAGTATTATCTTCTTTTTATTTATTTTTATTTTCATTGTATTCTCTCCTTAATTTCTTATAACAGCGGCGGCATACTGAATCATACTCTGATCCTTCTCCATCTATAGCAATTTGTTCTCCATAAAATACTGGGATATATTCATTTTCTTTTTTATTTAGTCTTAGATTAAATGTTGCCTTATCTCCACATTTGCATATTGCTTTTAATTCTTCTATTTTATCTGCTATTTCGAATAATCTTAGACTACCTGGGAAGACATGTCCAAAAGCATCCGCTCTTAGGCCGTAACAAAGAACAGGAATATTATAGTTGTCTACTACATCGGATAATTCATCTACTTGTTTAGGAGTTAAAAACTGTGCTTCATCTACGATGATACAATCAACATTATTATTAAGCATGTGTTTTGCAATAAGCATATAGATATCTACATCTTTAGGTATTACGTAATCAGTATTTAATTCTGCCCCTGATCTAGACTTTATTTTACTCCCTGCTTTAGTATCATCTCCTGGTTTTATTATTAATACTTTTTTATTTCCTTTAAATGGATCTATATAATTATAATATGTTTTTATTATTTCTGTTGTTTTTCCACTTTTCATTGCTCCATATTTAAAATATAACTTTGCCATAACTTCTCCTTTACTTTTTAGCTCTTGGATGAGCTAAGTTATATGTTTTTTTTATTTGTTCATTGGTAATATGGGTATATATACTTGTAGTATTTACTGACTCGTGTCCTAGTAATTCTTTTATTGTCATAAGATCTGCTCCATTATTTAGCATATCTGTTGCAAAGGTATGTCTTAGACTATGAGGACTTATTTTAATATTTAGATTAGAAGACAATACTTTTTTATTGATTATTTCTCTTATATATCTATCGGATAATTTATTACCTTTTTTATTTAATATTAAATATCTACTATTATGTTTATTAAGAATATTATAACCATTAT
>CAVCHK010000151.1:0-3259 GCA_963601985.1 Paludibacteraceae bacterium | reverse complement strand
AAAAAGGAGAAAACACCCATATAGGTATTACCACTTAACAATTATATATAAAATAAAAATGTAAGTCAATATAAAAATAAATATTTATTTAGAAAGTCTATAAAGCCTTTGTTTATATGTGTTTATGTGTAATTAAGATATAGTACAAATGTACTAATATTATTTTTTTATTTGCTAAAGAAGAATAATTCTTTCTTTTTTTTTTGATTTATGGTATTATTTATATAGTAGAGGAGAATAGATATGGAAAAAGTACATATTAATAGTGGTAAGTTGTCTTTGGGGATTGATTCTTTTGATAAGCCTACGTATATATATATTCCTCTTAAGGATAAGAATGGTAATAGTTATAAGGCTTTGGTAAGTGATGGGGATTATGTATATAAAGGGGATAAGGTAGCTATATGTGAGAGGATTGATTTTCCTATTAATAGTAGTATTTCTGGATATGTTAAGGGGTTTGATAGTAAGTTTATTTCTAATGGGGATAAATGCGAGTGTATTGTTATTCAAAATGATTATAAGGAAAAGGTTAGAAAGAATAGGGTTATTGGTAAGAAAAGGGATAATTATTCTAGGGAGGATTTTATTAATGATTTAAGAGATAGTGGTATTGTTGGTCTTGGTGGTAGTGGTTTTCCTTCTTTTATTAAGTATAATAGTGATGGTATTAGGTATTTACTTGTTAATGCTGTTGAGTGTGAACCTTTTATTTCTTCTGATAAGGCTATTATTTATAATTATAGTGAAGAGATTCTTGAGGGTATTAGTGATATTTTGGATATTATGGGTATTGAAAGGGCTATTATTGTTATTAAGAAGTCTAGTAGGGAATGTATATCTGTTTTGAATAAGTTTATTGGTAGTTATCCTAATATTAGTATTTATAATACTATGGATTTTTATCCTAATGGTTGGGAGAGGTTAGTTGTTTTTAATACTCTTGGTATTTCTTATGATAGGTATCCTAGTGAGAAGGGTATTATTGTTAGTAATGTTTCTACTATATATGCTATATATCAAATGCTTAAAAGAAATGATTCTTTATCTTGTAGGGTTATTACTACTTCTGGTAATGGTATTAAAAAGAAGGGTAATGTTTTGGTTAAGTGTTATTCTTTGGCTAGTTTTGTTATTGATAATTATAGTGGTTATAAGAAGGGGGGGAATCTTGTTTTTATAGCAGGAGGACCTATGATGGGTAATTCTATATGTAGTGATGATATGGTTATTGATCCTTCGGTTAATTCTATACTAGTTATGAGTGATATTGATGATAAGGTTTTACCTTGTATTAAATGTGGTAAATGTAGTAGGGTATGTCCTAGTGGGCTTAGTCCTGTACTTATTATGAAATATATTAGTGATAAGAATAAGATTAAGTCTCTTAATACTTCTAAGTGTATTGAATGTGGTCTTTGTAGTTATGTTTGTCCTTCAAAGATTGAGGTTAGGGAGTTTGTTAGAGAGGCTAAGAAGGGGATGGATAAGTAATGGAATTTAAGGTATGTAAGAAGTCTTTTTTGAAGGGTAAGGATGATACTTCTAAAATTATGTATAGTATTCTTATGATATTGGTTTTATTTATTTTATTTGCTACTTATAAGAATGGTATTTATCCTACTATTTGGGGATATGGTAGTTTATATTTGGTATTTAAGCCTCTTATATTTGCTTTGTTTGGTAGTATTATATGTATTTTTACTGAGTATTTATATTATGTTATTAAAGGGGATAAGAAGAGTTTTTATTATTTATTTACATCTTGCTTTGCTATTATACCTGGGGTATTTCTTAGTCTTATTATTCCTATTAATACTCCTTTATGGCTTTTGGTATTTGGGTGTTTTATTGCTAGTTTATCTAAGGTTATTATGGGGGGATTTGGTAGGAATATTTTTAATCCTGCTTTAGTTGGTGCTCTTTTTATTACGGTTATATTTTCTTCTTATAATGGTGGATATCTTAATGATTATGAAGTTGATACGATAAGCTCTGCTACTCCTCTTAGTAATATGACCGCTAGTGGATATGCTACTTATGATAATTTGGTTAAGCCTTATGGTAGTTTATTTGATTTTTTTATTGGTAGTATTCCTGGTTCTATTGGGGAGACTTCATCATTTCTTATTCTTTTGGTATTTATATATTTGGCTTATAAGAGGTATATAAAGGTTAGGATACCTATTAGTTATGTTTTAACTGTTAGTGTTATTAGTTTGATTCTTTGTATTATTAATGATATTGGGATATGGTTTGTTTTATTTAATATTTTATCTGGTGGTTTACTTTTTGGAGCGGTACTTATGGCTACTGATCCTGTTACTACTCCTATTAGTAATAGGGGATGTATAATAGGGGGTATTATACTTGGTATTGTTACTATGTTTATTAGGTATATGACTCCTCTTCCTGAGGGGGTACTTATTTCGATATTGATTTTGAATATATGTAGTATTTTTATTAATTATTTTACTACTATATTATATAATAAGTATATTATTAGAAATATTATTATGATAGTTTTTATACTTAGTATTATTCCTTTATCTTTTGTTATTAGTAGGAATATTAGTAATAAGCCACTTGATGATAGTTTTACTATTTTATCTAAAGTTAAGAGTGGTAGTGATACTATATATGAAGTAAGTGGTAGGGGTTATGCTGGTAATGGTAGTTTAAGGGTTAAGATTGTATTTAGTGGTAAGGATATTACTAAGATTGATATTGTTAAGAGTAATGAGACTTATACTAAGATGATTTATGATAATGATTATTTGGATAAGCTTACTTCTTATCAGGATAATTTAGATGATTTGGATACTATTAGTAGTGCTACTTATACTAGTAATTATTTGAAAGATATTATAAGAAAAACTAAAGAAGACTATATGAAGTGAACCCTTTAGGGTAGACATTTATAAAAAGTCTTTTTTTGTTAACTTTTACTATAAAAGCCTTATTTTATGCTGATTTACCCTTAAAGATATTTTTTTCTGTTGATAGGCTGTAAATAGTTATCTTTTTTTGTGTAATTTTTATGATTAGTCCTTGTAAAGATAATAATTATGTGATAGAATTTATTTAGATAGAGAAAGTAGGTAATAGAATGAATAAAGTTAACAAGGAGTTAATCGGGGGGGGGCGTTTTATCAAACACTTGTTCGTGTTTTAGGCTAAAATACCATATAATATATAGAAATGTAACTAATAGAAATATTAGTTCTTTCTCATGTTCTAGGGGTGATAGAATATGAAG
>CAVCHK010000150.1:0-20761 GCA_963601985.1 Paludibacteraceae bacterium | reverse complement strand
CTAACTTATTTACATTAGTATGGATCTTTTTAATATTAGGAATAAGTATAAATTTAACAAATAAGAAAGGAAAAATAATATATATTATAACTTATATCATATCATTATCACTTTTTATTACTAATAATATATATTATTCAATGACTGATTCATTCTTCGATTTTAACTTAATCTTTCTAGCGGGAGAAGGAAGTGACTACTTTTTAGATGCCATAGTAAATTGTAATATATTGGTATATATATCAATAATAATAATATTATTAACATTTATATATGCCTTAAAACTGTATCCTAAAACTAAACAAACAAACAAAAAAGCAATATTAAAAATAATTTTTATATTTTTAGTAGTTCATTCAATCATACCATTATTTTTAGGAAAAGCAAATAACGAATTAACATGGAGTACCTGGAGAAATCCAAGAAACATATATAACAATTTCAATGATAATAACAAAAGTATGACTATTACAGGAATATATGAATATAGTGTAAGAAACTTCTATATAACATTTATAAAAGCCAAAAAGACCACTAATGAAGAAGATATAACCTTTCTAGAAACAGAATACCAAAAAGAAGAAAAACTAGAAACAAACAACTTCACAGATAAATTTAAAGATAAAAATTTAATAATAGTTCAATTAGAAGGTATGGATGATTGGCTCCTAACAGAAGAAACAACTCCTACTCTCTATAAAATGATGAATGAAGGAATAAACTTTACAAATCACTACTCATATTATAATGGAGGAGGTTCAACATTCAACTCAGAATTTGCAGTAAATACAGGCTATATAACCCCTCTATCATATAATCAAAATGCCTATAGTATGAATAAAAATCATTTTCCCTACTCTTTAGCAAAATTATTTAAAAATAATGAATATACAGTAAATGCATTTCATATGAACACTAGTGAATATTATTCAAGAGGAATAAACTATAAAAACTGGGGTTATGATAACTATTACGGATTGAAAGACTTAGGAACATATAAAGACGATTCATATACTTTAGATAGAGAGTTAATACTAAATGAAACGTTTAATGAAAAAATGTTTAGTGAAGAAAAATTTGTAGATTATATAATAACATATTCAGGACACTTACCATTTACTACAGAAAAAGGAGTATGTAAAAAACTAGTAACAGAAGATATTCTTAAAGAATTAGAATTAGAAGAATTACCAAAAGACTATATATTACCTACTTATACAGAAGAAGAATGTGCTAAAAGACAAGCTAAAGAAACAGATTATATGATGCAATTATTATTACAATCATTAGAAGAAAAACAACTATTAGACAATACAGTTATTGTAGTATTTACAGATCATTATTTATATACATTATCAGATAAATCAATACTAGAAAAATATAAAGAAACATCAAATAATTTAATAAATCATACTCCATTCTTTATATGGGATAATTCAAATACAAAGAAAAAAATAAAAGAAGTAACTTCACAATTAAACATATTACCAACACTAATAAATTTATTTGGCTTAGAAAAAAATCCTAACTACTATATTGGAGAAGATGCCCTATCAAAAAATTATAGCGGATACGTATTCTTTAGTGATTACTCCTGGTATGATGGTAATGTATACGTAGATGCAGGAAATGTTACTAACAATAAAAACATAGACCCATTAGTTTTAGAAGATAAAAACTATTTCATAAACTATCAAATAAGAAAAAATGATTTAACACTAAAGTATGATTATTTTAAAACAATACTATCCCAAATAGAAAATACTAAAAATCTAGAAAAAAGTTCATAACAAAACAGTTATGAACTTTTATTATTAATATCATCTATAGTAACTTTACTTTCATGAGGAATAGGTTTCCAAGTAACCTTTTTAAACAAAGCTAAATACGTAGTATATCTACCAATAATATCAAACGTAGGCCAAGTAAAAGTATATAATACCTTCTTCCAAAAAGACATTTTTTTAATATTATGCTTCTCAATAATAAATATATAAATTGCTACCCACATATTTTCAACATACTTACCAATTCTATATAAAATTCTAAGCCAAATAGAAGTAATAATACCGACAAATAAAGCATTAATACCAGGATTAATAGAAATATTAATATCAAATAAACCTCTAAGTATTTGTGATAAATAAGTACTACCACCAAATAAATTAACACTATCAATACCCGCACCATAAGAATAACAACTATACATCATCACAGTTACAACAAGCCACCTAAAAATATTAAATACCGAAAAAGGAGTAAGTTGAATAAGTGTATCATATGATGCAAACCTATGTCTTATAGATTCAACAAACCTACAAAATAAATTCTTTTTCTTATAAACATCATCATCAATATTCCATTTAGTTTTAATAAATAACTTACCTAAAAAAATATTAATAAATAAATAAGGACCAGATTCCACAAAAGCCTGAAGATGACCTTTACTCCATCTAAGCCTTTGTCTTAAAGCTATTTTTAAATTAACAGGTTGTTCATCATAAAACATAGCCTCATCATTATAACTAATGCGATACCCCTGAGCAACAGCATCCGCAGTAAGTGCTCTATCCTCAGTAAGAGAAGTATACTTCCAACCATTTCTAACAATCTCACTAGTAAATAAAAAACCAGTACCCTGTATATTAGTGGCAAGTCTAAATACCGACCTAGCCCTATGATTACACCTAATAGACCTAATCCAATGAATAGCATAAGTAGAAGCAATCCAATTCTCATCAAAATTCTTAGTATTTCTATAAGAAGTAATAATCTTTTCACCAGAATCAAAAGCATCATTCATCTTAGAAATATAATTATTATTAAGCAAATTATCCGCATCAAAAATAAAATAACCCTCAAAGCTCATTCTACCAAAGTCTTCCCCAATTCTTTCAAGAAGATACTGAAGAGCATAGCCCTTAGTTTTATGCTCATCATCAAATCTTTCATAGCAGATAGCCCCATTATTTCTAGCAATTTCAGCAGTATTATCAGTACAATTATCCGCTACTACAAAAACAGTAAGTAATTCTTTAGGATAATCCTGTTTTTTAATACTATCAAGTAAATTACCAATAACTGCCTCCTCATTTCTCGCGGCAATCAAAATAGCATACTTATGCATCTTTTCAGCAGGTTTAAACTTTCTAGTAAAAAATATCCCAACAATCCAATATATTGTCTTATAAGCCATCATACCAGCAAGTACAGAACTAATAACAATATTAATATTTTTAAAAACAATATATTCCTCTCCAATATTATTAATTATATTTAAAAAAAACATCACAAAAAACTCCTCACTTCAATTCACAAGTATTATAACACAAAATTAATTAATAAACAAT
Source organism: Paludibacteraceae bacterium (assembly GCA_963601985.1). Lineage (GTDB taxonomy): Bacteria > Bacillota_I > Bacilli_A > RF39 > UBA660 > CAG-302. The sequence goes on along the minus strand of CAVCHK010000150.1, from coordinate 17,411 downwards.
AAGTGCAAACCTTTTGCATAATAAAGAAAACTATGGTAATATAGAAACAGGTGATTACTATGCATATAATAGGTTTAATAGCAGAATACAACCCATTTCATAATGGCCATGTATATCAAATAGAAAAAATAAAAACAAAATACCCAGATAGTATTCTTATTGCAGTAGTATCTTCAACATTTACTCAAAGAGGAGATGTATCAATCATAGATAAATGGACTAAAACTCAAATAGCCTTAGATAACAATATCGACTTAATAGTAGAACTACCATTTGTCTATGCAACTCAAAGCTCAGATGTCTTTGCTAAAGGAGCAATAGAAATATTAAGACAATTAAAAATAGATACTCTAGTATTCGGTACGGAAAGTAAAACAATAAATCAAATAATAGAAGTAGCAAACATCCAACTGTATAGTCCAGAATATAATAGCCTAGTAAAACAGTACCTAAAAGAAGGAATAAACTATCCAACTGCTACAAATAAAGCTATTTTAGCCTTAAATGGAAAAAAAATATCCACACCAAATGATCTACTTGCATTATCATATATAAAAGAAATAAAAAAACAAAATCTTCCAATAACTCCAATAAATATAGTAAGAACTACATCTTATCATAGTGGGCTATCAGAAGGAAATATATCTTCTGCTACAGCCATAAGACAAAAAAATATAAAAAATGAAAAAATAGACCATTTAATCCCATATAGCCCCCTCATATTAAAAAAAATAACTATGGAAATTTACTATCCTTATCTAAAATATAAAATACTATCAGAAGGACTATCAATAAAAAAATATAACACCATTGAAGAAGGCATAGAAAATAAAATAGTCAAAGAAATAATAGATACTAACACTTATGAAGAATTAATAAATAAAATAAAAACAAAAAGATATACTTACAATAAAATATCCAGAATGCTTCTCCATATTCTAACAAATTTCACCAAAGAAGAGTCACAAAATATAAAAATAGACTATATAAGAGTATTAGGATTTAATAAAAAAGGACAAAAATATCTAAATAAAATAAAAAAACAAATAAAAATCCCTCTAATAACAGGATATAAAAAAAATACATCCAAAATATTAGATATAGAACTTAGAGTCACAAAAATATATTCATTAACCAATAACTCAAACCTAGTAAATAAAGAATACAACAAAAAACCCATAATAAAAATGTAACCAAAATAGTTACATTTTTTGACAATTAGAACAAAAATAAGTACCTCTTCCTCCAACCTTAATTTTAATAATCACATTACCACATACTGGACATTTACCATTATCCTTTCCATGAACTAAAAGCTCATTTTGAAAAAGACCATGAACACCATCAACAGAACTATAGCTTCTAATAGTACTTCCGCCCTTTTTAATAGCGGACTCTAATATCTCTTTAGTATATTTAATAATATTATTAGCCTCTTTTTTATCAATTAAATTACATTTCTTTAAAGGATTAATCCCAGATAAAAACAATATCTCATCAGCATAAATATTACCAATACCAACAATTATACTTTGGTCAAGTAAAACACTCTTAATAGGTAATCTCTTTAACCTATATTTATCAAGCAAATATTCACATGTAAGGTTCCTATCCCAAGGCTCAACTCCCAAATTTTTTAAAGGCCCAATATTTTCAATATCCTTCTTCTTTATAAGATACATCTTACCAAACTTCCTAGTATCCATATACCTAAGCTCACTATCATCATCTAAATCAAAAATAATATGTTCATGCTTATCAATAGCAGCATCTTTCCTCTTAAAAAAATACTTACCCTCCATTCTAAGATGAGATAAAAGATAATAATCATCCAAAACAAATACTAAAAACTTCCCCCTTCTTTTAATATCATTAATACACTGTTTTTCTATCTCACTGATAAACTCTTCTTTATTTGGATATGCAATAATGCTATCCCATCTAACAGTAGCTCTATTTATTTTCTTTCCAATAAGCCTTAACTTTAAAGACTCCTTAACAGTTTCAACCTCTGGTAACTCAGGCATAATAATCCCACCCTTCTATTTATTTAGCTTCATACCAATTTTTTCCAATCTCAATATCCACATCAAGTGGAACTTTCAAGTCAATGACATTAGTCATAGTATTATAGACAATTTCTTTAACCTTATCAATTTCATCATTATATACATTAAAAATAAGTTCATCGTGAACCTGAAGAAGCATCTTACTCTTAATACCCTCTCTATCAAAAATATCATCAATTTCAATCATTGCCTTTTTCAAAATATCTGAAGCAGAACCCTGAACAGGAGTATTAAGAGCCATTCTTTCCCCCATATTTCTAACCATATAATTACTGCTCATAATCTCATCAATAACCCTTTTTCTATTCATAATAGTTCTAACATAACCCTTCTTTTTAGCACTCTCAATCTCTTTATTCATATATTCTCTAACCCCAGGATAAGTTTCAAAATATTTATCAATAAATTCTTTTGCTTCCTTAACAGAAATACCCAAATCTTCTGACAACCCGTAACTACTAATACCATATAAAATACCAAAATTAACAGCCTTAGCCTGCCTACGCATATTCTTAGTAACCCCATCTTTATCAACCTTAAATATATTCATAGCGGTCTTAGTATGAATATCTTCTCCCTCTTTAAAAGCATTTATAAGATCATTAACCCCAGACAAATGAGCAAAAATTCTAAGCTCAATTTGTGAATAATCAGAAGATAAAATAACACTATCATCAAAAGCCGTAAAAGCCCTTCTGATAAGTCTTCCATACTCACTTCTCATAGGAATATTTTGCAAATTAGGTTCAATAGAAGATAATCTACCAGTTCTTGTTAAAGTCTGAGTATAAATAGTATGAATTTTACCATCATCCCTAACACTATTAATAATACCATCAATATAAGTAGAATAAAGCTTAGTAAGAGCCCTATACTCTAAAATACAATTAACAATAGGATAATTCACTAACTTCTTAAGAACATCAGCATCAGTACAATAACCCCCACTTTTATTCTTCTTACCATAAGGAAGCTTAAGCTTTTCAAATAAAATATCACCAAGCTGTTTAGGAGAATTAATATTAAACTCACACCCAGCATAATTATAAATATCCTTAGTAATAAGTTCCAACTTACCTTTAATATCTTCTCCCATTTCCTTTAGTATATTACTATCAACATTAATACCAGTAATTTCCATTTTTGCTAAAACTTTAACAAGAGGCATTTCAATATTTTCAAACAAATTAATAGTGGAATCATCCTTCATTCTATTATACAATTCATCTTTTGAAGTATAAATAAATTTAGCTCTAAGAATTACCCTTCTACTAACTTCTAGACTACTTATAATCTCCTTCTTATCATAAAGGGGAATATAGAAATCCATTTTATTAGCCAGATAAGAAATATCATCCTTAGTTTCATAATTAAGTAAATATGCACTAATCATAGTATCAAAACTAACATTAGGTATTTTAATACCATATCTATTAAATATAACAATTAACTTCTTATAATCATAAGTATAAAAATTAAATTTACTATCCAAAACATCAAGATTATCCTTAAGTATATCAAAAGGAATATAACAAGCTAAATTATTATTATATAAAGAAATTCCTTTTAATTCAGCATCATGATAATTACCCAAAGAAGTATCTAACCAGATAGAAGTATCTTCAGTAATCCTAACATCACTAATATCATCAATAACCCTAAAACTATCATTATCATTATCAATATCATTATCTTTAATATTAGTATCATTATCTAATTTTTTAAGGAGAGAATAAAAACCCAAATCCTCATAAATATCAGAAAGACTTTCAATATCACACCCCATATATTTCAAATCATCAATCCTAACATCCAGAGGTACTTCCCTATATATAGTAACTAAATCTTTACTATAATAAGCATCATCTTTTCCATTAATAAGTTTAGTTTGCATAGCTCCTTTAATATTATCAATATTAGCATAAATATTATCAATAGTAGTATATTCACTAACTAATTTAATAGCCCCCTTCTCACCAATACCCTTAACACCAGGAATATTATCCGAAGTATCCCCCATTAAAGCCTTTAAATCTATCATATGAATAGGCTCAAAACCATACATTTCATTAAAAGCCTTTCTATCCATCATAATATGATCTTTAGGCTTAAGTAACTTAACTACAGTTTCATCACTAATTAATTGAAGTAAATCCTTATCGCTACTTACAATTAATGCTTCAAATTCAGGATCATTCTCACACCACAAAGATACAGTTCCAATAATATCATCCGCTTCATAACCAGCACATTCCAAGTACTTAATTCCCATAGCATTAAGTATTTTTTTAGCAATAGGAAACTGCATTTTTAATTCATCAGGAGTTTCACGTCTACCATCTTTATATCTTTCATATTTTTCATGTCTAAAAGTTTTACCAATATCAAAAGCAACCATTATATATTCAGGATTTTCCTCATTAATAATTTTATTAATCATATTAACAAAACCATATATCCCATTAGTAGGAAACCCATCTTTATTTCTCATTATATTTCCAGTATATAAAGTAGCATAATAACTTCTAAAAAGTAAATTATTACCATCTACTAAAATTATTTTTTTCATAACTATCACCAAGTCTTTCTATATATAATTATACTAAAAAAACCCATTAAAATAAACCCTATCTCTATCATTTTATTTATATAAATTATTTCCCAGGAAATAATTTATTAGTTCGAATCTACGTTTCTCACTATCATTAAAGCCTAAGGTCTTTAATGAAAAATATGAAGCCTATAAAATAGTCTTCATATTTAAGTAATATTTTTGAATGGAAAAAGCACAGGATTATTAATAAGAGCAATAACAAATATAATAATAATAAATAAATAGTAACTAACAGAATAAGTATCATTATATTTCATTACATCCACTAACTTTACCATCTAATTTTTTCTTCATTTAAATATTTACAGCAAGCCATATATCGTAGTAGTCCTCCTTGTTATACTACTACTCACCCCTTCACATATACTTCAAACTACATAATATTAAATATTATTTTTTCAAAAACTTCTCAATATTAAATAAATTAACTTCATTCTTTTCAAGAACATTAAGTTTAAGTTTAGAATTATCAAAATTCCAATTAATTTCATAGTCAGGAAGCACTTTAGTTTTAATAGGATACATTCTCGGTATCAAAATAATTTCATTAAAGAAATCTATAGTTTTTAATTCTAGAGGAGAAATAAGCGGTCCCTTACTAGAATTACCACATAAAGTACTAATTTCTTCTAAAGTATATAAATCATTAGCAAGCAAATAAATAATATTATCAAAACACATCCTTATCAATTCATAATTTTTATTACCATAAATATTTCTTAAATTAGTAAAATTTTTAATAAATGCAGTAATATTAATATTAATTCCTCTAGCATAATTAAACTTACTATAAAAGTCCACAATTGGTAATAGGTTATCAAATTCGTCAATAACTAAATTAAATCTATTCTCCTTATTTCCATATAATTGAATACTGTAAAATATTTGCTCTAACAATATAGTAATTAAATTATTAACATAACCAGAAATACCACTTACCACTATAATAGCAGTTTTTTCATTTCCAATATTATTTATATCAAAATCAGATTTAGACATAGAGTTAGATAATTTTTCCTTAGTAACAAATTTTTTAATTCTTTGATTAAATGTTACTAATATTCCAGCTTTTGTTTCCATAGCAGTACTTAAAGTATTAAATAAATACTGATAAGCACTAGATCTTTTATCTATTTTATCAATAATACTCTCTTTACTATTGTTAATTTGCTCAGATAAAAAAGTTACACTTTTTAAATTAATTTCATCTTCTTTAGCATTATCAAACAAAAATAAAGTAAGACCAACAAAATATTCAACAGCGGTATTTTCCCAAAATATATCCGAATTATCATTAACATCATGTAATAAATAATAACCAATATTCTCCAAGATTTCAATAGCCTTATCCTTATTATTATTTTTATATAATTTATAAGGAAAAGAAAGCACATTATAATAATTCCCCTTTTCTAATTCTTCATAGTCAAGTACAATTATATTATAATTATTCTTTTTAAGTTCACCACCAATTTCCTTTAAAATATCCCCTTTAACATCATTAATGAATAATGATTCACCTGCTTTAATAGCAAGTTTAACTTTTGGCAACATAACACTCTGTGTTTTGCCACTTCCCGGAGCACCAATAACAAGGGTATGAGAATTATCATCCTTAATTAATAATTTATTCTTATCATATCCCATTGGTATTCCAGACTTTTGAATACTAGAATTAATATCTACTTCATTAAGAAATTTACTCATCTCATCCTTAGTAGCCCATCTCGAATAATTCATTTTATCATCTCCTTTCGAGAACATTATAGGCCAAAAAATAACAAAAAAGTTAAACAAAAATGGCTTTTTATGATAAAATATTATTAGGAAGTGATAATTATCTACTCAAATGAACTAGTATGTAATATTTTAAATTATATCAATAACAATATAAATACAGAAATAACTATTATAAACTTAAGTAACATTTTTAGCTATGATAAAACATATATCATGAAAAAATTTAAGAAAGAAATTGGAATAACTATTAAAGAATATATAAATAACAAAAGAATACTAAATAGTCTAACCAATTACTCACAAAATATTTCTATATTAAGAATAGCACTATTAAACGGTTACAATAGTATAGAATACTATTCTGAAATATTTAAAAACATAATTGGAGTTTCTCCAAGAATATATAAAAAATTTCTCTACCCGTTAAATAATTTAAGTAATGAAGAAAAAACCACAATAAGAAACTCAATATCTAAATTATTAAGCACCGAAACAAAAATACAAAAATATTTAAATAATCAAAAACCAAAAGAAATGCCGGTAAGGAAATTATCAATATTCAAACAATAACCATTTTAAATAACTTTATCTAATAACCATAACTACATAATAAAAAAATATTTCCCAAATTATTTCCTGGGAAATATTTTTTAAAATAAACTAAGTTGACTAGTCTCAGGCATACCACTAAATATACCCATATTTCTCATTTTATCAATTAAAGTTTGAGATACCTTACATCTTGTTTGAAAGTCCTCAATACTAATAAAAGGAGATTTCTTAGCTTCTTTTTCAATATTCTTAGCAACAACATCACCAAGACCATCAATAGCTCTAAAAGGAGGAATAATAGTTTTATCGTCACTAGTAGTAAATATCATAGCCTTACTTTTATATAAATCATAAGGAGCAATCCTAATCCCTCTAGCGGACATCTCTAGGGCAACTTTTAAACACTCAGATACTCCATTCTCCTTATTAGTGGCTTCATATCCCTTACTATCAATATCAGCAATAACCCTTTTAATATCATCATATCCACTAATCATAGCCTCAATATCAAAATCAGTAGCCTTAGTACTAAACCAACTAGCATAAAAATATACAGGCATATGCACTTTATACCAAGCAATCCTAAAAGCACTAATAACATATGCAGCAGCATGAGCTTTAGGAAACATATATTTAATCTTAAAACAACTATCAATAAACCAATCCTCTATACCAGCCTTTAACATAACCTCTTTATGTTTAGCCCAAGTATCAGGATCCTTACTAGCTTTACCTTTACGAACAAATTCCATTATTTTAAAAGCCTTGATAGGTTCAACACCATGATACATAAGATAAACCATTATATCATCACGACATCCAATAACCTCTTTAAACGGAACAATATTTTTCCTAATAAGCTCCTGTGCATTACCAAGCCATACATCAGTACCATGAGATAAACCAGATATCTTAATTAGCTCCGCAAACGTAGTAGGCTTAGTTTCATATACTAAACCAATAGTAAAAGGAGTACCAAATTCAGGAATACCAAGAGTACCAGTATCACACATAATCTGTTCATTAGTAACACCCAAAACATCAGTAGAAGTAAATATACTCATCGTATCCTTATCATCCATAGGAACTTTAAGAATATCCGTACCAGATAACTCCTGAATAAGTCTAAGTTGAGTAGGATCAGAATGCCCAAGTATATCAAGTTTTAACAAATCCTGATCAATAGCATGATAATCAAAATGCGTAGTTCTCCAAGCACTATTAGGATCATCCGCAGGAAATTGAAAAGGAGTAAAATCAGAAACATCCATATAATCAGGAACAACAACAATACCTCCAGGATGCTGACCAGTAGTTCTCTTAACACCAGTGCAACCCATAGCAAGTCTCTCTATTTCACAAGACCTCTTATTCATAATACCCTTATCCTCAAAGTAACCCTTAACAAAACCAAAAGCCGTTTTTTCCGCTACAGTACCAATAGTACCCGCCCTATAGACATTATCAACACCAAATAATACCTTAGTATACTCGTGAGCAGAAGCCTGATTCAAATCAGAAAAATTAAGATCAATATCAGGAACCTTATCAGCATTAAAACCTAAGAAAGTAGCAAAAGGCATATCTTGACCATCTTTGTATAATCCCTCTCCACACACAGGACAATTCTTATCAGGCAAATCAAATCCACTAGAATAAGTAGCACCCAAATCATCACCATTATCATCCTTAAAAATACTATGTCTACACTTTAAACACCTATAGTGGGCTGGAAGAGGATTAACCTCAGTAATACCCATCATCGTAGCTACAAACGAAGAACCAACACTACCTCTAGATCCAACCAAGAATCCCTCATCATTAGAGTGTTTAACAAGCCTTTGAGCGATCAAATATATAGGATCAAATCCTCCACCAATAACTCCCCCAAATAACTTCTTAACTTTTATTTCTAATGCCTCATCAGTAAGTTCTCCATCTTCTTCAGACCAGTGATTTCTAGCATATTCACTAACTAGTTCTTTAACAGTAGTAAATCCACTAATCAAAGTATTGTGTAACTTCTCAAACAATATATCCTCAAATTTCCCATCACCAATATTAGGATATTCTTCTTTTAACTTCTCTTCCCAACATTTATATACAATATTGCCATATAACTCAGTAGATATTCTCTCTTCAATATTATGAGGTAAATTATCCCCATACCAGTCCTTAGCCCTCTCAAATACAAGATCAGTAACCACTCTAGGACAATCCAAATAAGACTTACCATCATCACTTTTAACTCTAGGAGAGAAAGGAATACCACCAGTATCAATAATAACTTCAATCTCCTGAGCCATATCAAGAACCATATTAGTATTAGTAACAACAATCTCATAAGCCACTTCATCACCTAAAAAAGCAAAATCACTAAGCATCTCTTTAGTAGTTCTAAAATGTTGTGAAGGAATTGAAGTAATACTACTCTTACTAAGAGGATGCCTACCACCACCAGGAACCTTCTGATTAACAATAATCTCTCTATATATCTTATCATCTCTAGTAAAATGATGAACATCCCCCGTAGCTACAATAATCTTTCCAGTCTCTTTAGTAGCATTAACAACCTTTTTAATATGCTCTTTAACCTCATATTCATCCTTAAAATCACTAGTCTGAATCAAATGACCATATACCTCAGGAGGCTGAACCTCAACATAATCATAGAAATTAATAATATTAGTAAGTTCTTCTCCCTCTTTACTCCTAGCCTCAATAAATACCTCCCCTTCGTAGCAGCCACTACCAATAAGAAGCCCTTCTCTAAGTTCATTAAGACGACTTCTAAGTATTCTCGGAGTCTTATATAAATAAGTAGTATTAGCAAGAGATATAATCTTAAACAAGTTTTTAAGCCCCGTTTTATTAAGAGCAATAGCATTAAAGTGATAAGTTCTACCAAATTTATATATCTCATCTTTAGAGATAAGCTTATCCAAATCGCTAATCTTCTCAAAATTTTGCATCTTAAGCTTATTAATCATTTTATGAAATACTAAAGCAGTACCCTCAGCATCATAATCAGCCCTATGATGAGCATCCTCATCCCAAGGAACATTATACCTCTTTACTATAGCGGACAAACTATGCCTAGCATATCCCGCATCAATAGCTCTAGATAATTCTAAAGTATCAATAACAGTACTTTTAAATTCACCAAGATTATATTTTTTCATAGCACTAGATATAAAAGAAATATCAAATTTAGCATTATGAGCAACCATCGGTAAATCCCCACTCCAAGCTAAAAACCTCTTAGTAACTTCTTCTTCATTATCACATCCTTTTACCATATCATCAGTAATACATGTAAGAGAAGTAATCATATCAGGAATATGTCTACCTGGATCAATAAGTTCATCAAACCTATCGATAATATTACCATCTTTAATCTTAACAGCACCAATTTCTATCAATTGATCATTACCACCAGCATTAAGACCAGTAGTCTCAGTATCAAATACCACAAAAGTAGTACCATCAAAAAACCTATCATCACTACGAACAACAATATTAACAGTATCATCTACCAAAGTAAGTTCAGTACCATATAACCCCTTAAAATGCTTATTAGGATCTTCTATCTTCTTATTATATCCTGATATAATACCATAAGCAATAGGAAAAGCTTGACAACCATTATGATCAGTAATAGCAATACCCCTATAACCCATATCAATACACTTGCTTACAAGTTCACAAGTATGTTTACCAAGATCAACCCTAGTAATACCATCCATTTGACTCATCATAGTATGAGCATGAAGTTCAACTCTTTTAACCAAAGCATCATCAACTATCCCCTTATCATTATTCTTATCTACCTTTTCAACATCCTTATACCTAGTAGTAAAAGTAAGCTCATTAGAATACCTATCCATAGCTACTTTACCATAAAAATTATACCAAGAACCAACCTTAATCAAATCCTTAATTCTAACATATTCCTCATTGTCCTTAGTAAATAATTTAACATAAATACTATCAATATCATCAGTAACCTTAAGAGTAATAATCTTATAACCACTCTTAGATTCAAACATATCCATACCAAATACCTTACCATGAGTAGTAATATTATCAACCTCATACATTAAATCCTTAATAGGAGTAATACTAGTATCCCTCTTAGGCCTAAAATACTTTTTCTCTTCAACTTTATTTTCACTAACGTTTTCTTTTTTATTAACTACCTTAGGCATTTCAACCATCTTTTCCTTCTCTATTTGATCAAGTAACTCCTTCTCTTTATCAATAACTAATTCAATACTAAATACCTTATCAAAACCATAATCCTTAAGATGACTATTAATATAACTAATCTTTTCCATCAAATAAGCCTTCTCTGCCTTATTGTATACCTCAAATATATACCTACCATCAGATATTTTAATTTCTCTCCCAATAAATACTCTATACTTATAACTATCTTGACTAAACAAATTAATTAAATAATCCATATAATCATTAATATACTCATCATCAACAATAATAGGCTTAATAGCAAGTTTAATATTCTCAATCAAATCAAAATAAACCTTAATCTTATCAATAAGTTCATTATAAATAGATATAGGTAGTATCTTATCAGTATTAATAATAAAATCCCATTCTTTATTATTATCATATACAATAACTTTTTCAATATTAGCCCCATCTAAATAACTACTATTCATACCAATTTGATCTAATAATTTCTTCATATTATCTTGCATTCTACCACCTAAACTTCCTAAATAATATTATACTAAAAAAAGAATATAAATTAAATATATTTACATTTTTTTTTACAAGTTTTTAATAGTTCGAGCCTATAGTCTCTCACTACATAAAAAGCCTAAGGTCTTTTTATGCCAATTTAGAGCCAAAGTCTCTAAATTAATCTATTTATAAATTATCAACAATACCTGTGGATACATAAAAAATCACCCATTACACTATGAGTGATTTTCTTCTAAAAACTTCTTAATACCATTAGCACTTAAAGTAGCACATTTAATTCTAGAAGGCTGTCTGCTAGTATCATCAAATACAAGTAATTCTTTCAAAACTTCCTTATCATATTCCTCTTCATTAATCATTTTCAAATAATTATCAATCAAATATATACCATCTTCCCTAGTTTTACCAATAAGTAAATTGGCAAGAATATTAGTGGATGATATACTAATAACACAAGCTTCACCCTCAAAAGAAACATCGTTAATTGTATTATTGTTAACCTTTAAATAAATATCCAAATTATCAATACAACTAACATTTCTAGTATTAATTTTAACATAATCAGTACCACTAACTCTCTTATTATTAGGATTTTGATAATTATCCAAAATAATACTTCTCTTAATATCTCTATCCATTACAATATTTCCTTCCATATATTCTTACTATTTTTAAGAACATTAATAAGTAAATTAACCTCTTCTTTAGTATTGTAAAAACTAAGACTAATTCTAACAGTATTACTAATATTAAAAACATTATCTATCATTTTAGCACAATGATTACCCGCTCTTACGCATATATTATACTTATCTAAATAAACAGCAGTATCCTGAGCAAAAACACCATCAATATTAAAAGCAACAATATTACTCTCCACATCTTTATTATAGATAGTAATAAAATCTAACTTTTCAAGTTCATTAAGTAAATAATTTCTAAGTTCTTTTTCATATTTATTAATATTATCCATACCAATACTATTCAAGTACTCAATAGCGGCACTAAGACCCAATACTCCTTCAATATTAGGAGTACCACCTTCAAGCCTAGTAGGAATTTCTCTAAGTTCAAGATAACCATCTAAAGTAAACATAGCGTTCATACCACCACCATAGTTCATAGGAGTAACCTTATCAAGTAAATCAAACTTACCATATAAAACACCAATTCCCGTAGGACCATACATTTTATGACCAGAAAAAGCCATAAAATCAATATCCATATCAACTACATCTATTTTTTTATGCCCTATTCCTTGAGCAGCATCCACTACTAATAAAATATTATTATCATGAGCTATCTTACCAATACCCTTAATATCCCTTTCATCTCCAATAACATTAGTTACCATAGCAATAGATATAACCCTAGTCTTATCAGTAATAGCTTTCTTAACATTTTCAATCGTAACCTCATGCTTATCATTAAGCTCAATATATTTAACCTTAATACCAATCTCTTTCTGAAGAACAAACCAAGGCAAAATATTAGAAGCATGTTCACTAAGTGTAACAAGAACCTCATCATCGCGCTTAAGATAATTTCTAAAGAAACCACTAACAATCATATTCATACTATTAGTAGTACCACTGGTAAAAACAATCTCTGAAGCCTCTTTAGCATTAATAAAATCACGAATCTTCTCTCTACATCCCTCATATAAACTATCTACAGTAGCACTAAGACTATAATCTCCCCTATGAGCATTAGCAGTATATTTCGTATAATAATCACATATAGCCTCTTTGACACATTCAGGCTTCATTGTAGTGGCCCCATTATCAAAATAAACAATATTATTATTAAGCAGTACAAAATCATCTCTATACATTTATTCACCTCCTATACCATTTAAAATATCTAGTATCCTCTCTCTATATTCAATATCAGGATTAATATTAGAAATAACTATACCCTTAATAATCAATTTAATAGCACTTCTATAATCAATCCCCCTACTCATCAAGTAAAATATATCATCTTCATTAATAGTACCAATTACAGAAGAATGTATTCCCGTAGTACTAGCCTCCCCAATAAACATATTAGGATTAACCCTATTATTAGAATCCCCTAAAGTTATAATTTTTGTCTGTTGATTCAAATAAGTATTCAAAATACCATTCTCAACATAACTATTAATATCAAAGAAATTAGAACTATCCTTCTTAGCAATTGTTCTATTACAAATATTACTACTAGTATTATTACATAAATGATAAATATTAATATTAAACTTATCACATCCACTACTAATACTAGAAAAATTATACTTAACACTAGCCATATTACTAATAAGTTTAATACCTATATTTTCCACAGTATTACTATTATAATAAAACTTATTAATAATCAAATTACCAAGAATATCATAACTATTACTAATAGCAATATCCCCATTACTAGAATACTCAAATAAAATAACATTAACTCCCTCATTAATTCTAATATTAAAATTAATATTATCACAATCAATATATTCAATATAAAAGTTACCACTATTAACAAAAGTAATATTATTACAATCAATAACAATATCATTACTATCACAAGGAATAACAATATTGTTAACTACTCTTATTCTATTCATTACTATCTTCCTTTGTTAATACATTTTCACTACTTTTATAATTAGTATAACCATTTTTCTCAATTTCTATAGCAAGAGAATAATCACCAGTTTTAATAATATTACCATTACTCATTATATGAACATAATCAGGATGTAAATACTCAAGAATCTTAGGATGATGAGTAATAATAAGTATTGAAGTAAGGGGATTATTCTTCTTATAATCACGTATATTATCCCCAACAATTTTAAGACTATCAACATCAAGACCAGAATCAAGCTCATCTAAAATAATAAACTTAGGTTCTAAAAGCTTAATTTGCAATACTTCATTTTTCTTTTTCTCCCCACCAGAAAAACCGACATTAAGACTTCTATGAATTAAATCCTTATTCATAGATAAATCCTCAGATCCACTTTCACATTTCAAAATAAAATCATATAACCCAATTCTCTTATTATTAACTGCACTCATAGCGGTTCTTAAAAAATCTTGATTACTAACACCTTCAATTTCCATAGGATATTGCATAGCAAGAAATATACCCATTTTAGCTCTCTCATCAGTGGACATAGGAATTAAATTATCTCCATTAAAAATAATACTCCCCTCTACAACTCTATAATTATTATCGCCCATAATAACTCTTGATAAGGTAGATTTACCAACTCCGTTAGGCCCCATAATAACGTGTATTTCACCATCATTAATAAGTAGGTTTAAATTATTTAAAATAATTTTATCACCATTACCAGCCTTTAAATTATTAATTTTTAGCATAATATCCCTCATTTCTATATAATTATACCACTATTATTCCTATTTGAAAACATATCAAAATAAAAAGAGTATAATAATTTATACTCCTATTAAATCATTTTAAACAACTCTTAATTCCACTATAAATATTACTATAAGTATCAGTAGTATAATGAATACCATCACTAGTTTCAAAATTATTTATAATCATAGAATAAGTATCACAGTAAGAAATATTATTATTAAGTAATGATTTTATTTTACTATTAAAAGTAATAACCCCACTGTTTCTAGCAGAATATCCATTCTTAGCCTTATTATCATCAATAGGATTAACAGATACAACAATTACCTTAGCCTTAGAATACTTACTAGCAAAATCATTATAATACTTAGCATAACTATTATAATTATTATAATCATTAACCCCTAAATTAAATACAACATAACTACTAGGATTAGATTTTATAAGACTATCAATCTTAGATACAATACTACTAGAAGAAACCCAACTATATCCCATACCAACTTCTGCTATGCAACTAGTATTACTATCAATTGTAACATAATCACACATACCACGAAATCTAGAATCACCAACTAAAATAACATATTTTCCACTATTAGAAGTATTATTACCACTAGAAGAACTATTAGAACTAGGCTCAAAACTACCACTCGTTCCTCCTTTTTTATTACTACTACTACTATTATTAGAAGAGTTATTTTTTTTATTTTCTTCTTCTATTTTATCTAAAGCATCCTTCTCTTTTTGAAGTTCTTCAATCTTATCCTTATTAGCATTAGACCAGCAAGATGTAATATTAACATTCCCAGTTAAATTACCAATCAAATTCATAAACAAATTAACTATCCATATAACAGCAAAAACAAGTACAGCATAAATAATTCTCTTAAAGAAAATCTTAAAGTTTTTCTTCTGATCCCCATCATTATTACCAATCGTTGCCCTAGAAATATCAATAATTCCATATACAATAAGTCCAATTGGAACAAATATCATTATAGAATTAATTAAAATCTTAATAAAATAAATTATTCTAAGAATATCAGGATTATTACAAACATCCATTGCCATCACCAAAATAATTGTATCAAATTTCAAACGAAAAGTCTATTAATTTTCATCTAAATAATCACGAATCAATTGACTTCTTGAAGGATGTCTAAGTTTTCTCAATGCTTTACCCTCTATTTGCCTAATTCTTTCTCTAGTAACACCATACATCTGACCAACTTCCTCTAAAGTCCTACCCCTTCCATTATCAAGACCAAATCTATAATATAAAACATTTCTTTCCTTTTCAGTTAAAGTGCTTAAAACTTTATAGACAGACTCCTTAAGCGATTTATCTTCATAAATAATCTCAGGACTAATATCATTTGTAGCAACAAAATCACCTAAAGTAGCATCATCATCTTCACCAACATGCATATCTAAAGATACCCCATTACCATTACTAATAATTTTCCTGATTTCATAAACCTTATCAATAGGTAAATTAGTAACCTCCGCTATCATATCATCACTAATAATATTATTACTAGCCTCTAATTTACCAATAGTAGCCTTAATTTTTTTAACATCCTCAAAAGTATGAACAGGCAATCTAACAAGCAAGTCCTTATCAGGAATAGATCTAGAAATAGATTGCTTAATCCACCAAGTAGCATAAGTAGAAAACTTAAACCCCATAGAAATATCAAATCTATCAACAGCTCTTATTAAACCAATATTCCCCTCTTGAATTAAATCAAGATAATTAAGAGAATTACAACCCCAAGTATATCTCTTAGCAATATTAACAACTAGTTTCAAATTAGATTCAACAATTTTATTTTTAGTCCTAATATATAACAAAATATTATCAAGTTCCATATCTAAATATTCCTTAGTATATAAATCATTAACTACATTAATACCAATCTTTTCACAGATAAACTTAGAATTAAGTTCAGTATCACTATTCAAAAAATAACTTTTATATACTTTTAAATAATTACTAAATAATTTCTTATCAGAATCTTTCATAGATTTATTTATTTCACTTAACTTTTTTATTTGCCAAATATCGCTAATAGATAATAAAACCTTATCAAAAGAGTTAAAAACTAAATACATAACATATTCAATCCTAGAATTCCTATTAATTTTCTGTTCCATCCTAGGAATATATAAATAAGAGATATGCATGTTACCTTTACACTTATTAAGTACTTCAAATTCTATTTTTTCCTCTTCAGGAGTAAACAAATGATAATTACTAATATCCTTAAGATATTGTTTAACAGGATCAGAATTAATACAACTATTTTCTATATTTATAAATTCATCTTCGTTATGTTCTATAT
>CAVCHK010000149.1:0-2238 GCA_963601985.1 Paludibacteraceae bacterium | reverse complement strand
TTTCTGATAATTTATTTCTATTAATTATCTTCATAGCTAACCATATTATTATTATTACGAATATAAATATTATTATTATTTTTATAAATAAACTTAGCCAATTTATTCTGTTTTCTTCTTCCATAACAAACCTCCCTAATGGTTATATGCTTCTATGATAATTATTATTATACTAATTATTAATAATATAGTTATAATTATTATATATTTTATAAGACTATTTATTTCTTTTATTAAATTAAGAATTTTCTTATTTTTTTGCATATATACCTTCCAAAATTGCCATTATTATAGCATACTAACTACCTGTTGTCAACAAGTAAATGCACAATTGTTAAGCCATCATTTAGGTTATCTGTATGGTATTTTATTACTTTTTTATTTTTTTTTAGTGATTCATGGACTGCTTTTTTTACTAAACCTGTTCCTTTTCCATGAATTATTATTATTTTGCTATTTTGCATTATTATATTTCTATTTATGAAATCATTTGTGGCTACTTTAGCTGATTCTGTATCATAGCCATGTAAGTCTAATTGGGGTAAGTTTTTTATAAATATATCTTCCATTTATTTCCTCCTCTATAATTATTATATCAAATATTTATATAGAATAAAAGGAAGATTATCATTTAAATGGTAATCTTATTATTGCTTTTGTTCCTTTGTTTTTTTCTGATATATATATTAATTCACCGCTATGGGCTTTTATTATTTCATTAGAAAGGGCTACTCCTAGACCTGTTCCATTTTGTTTTGTTGTGTAGAACATTTCATTTATTTTATTTAGTTCTTCTTTTGTCATTCCTATTCCATTATCTATAACTATTATTTCAAAATAGTTATTATATGTTTTAGTGGTTATTTCTATTTTTCCTGTTTTATTTATTGATTCAAGACTGTTTTTTAATAAATTTATTATTACTTGTTTTAGTCTTTCATAGTCACCTTCAAAATATATTGATTCTTCAGAGCTGTTATATATTAATTTTGTGTTTTTTGATTTGGTTATTATTTTAAAGCAGTCATAGATATCTTCTAGTAAGAGATTTAATTCTATCCCATCTTTTATTATTTTAATTTTATTAAAATCATTAAAGTCATTCATTATGTTTAAACTTCTATTTATTTCTTGTCTAATTATTGATAGGTATTTTATGCTTTTTTCTTGATTGTTTATATCTATCATTTCTAGATATCCTTGACAGACCGCTAGGGGATTTTTTATTTCATGTGTTAGTTTGAATAATCCGTCTTTTATTATTTTGTCTTTTTCTAGTAACTCTATTGTTTTGTTTAGCGATTCTACTTTTTGGGCTACTTTAAATATATATACTATAGCAAAGGTTGTGAAATAATATATGAATACTAGTATTATTACTTCTATAAAACTATTTATAGTAATGTTTATATTTTTAAAGAAATATTCAAATGATAGGAAGAAGGCCTGAATTACCGCTATGGAAAGGATAAAATTATTAGCACTTAGGTTTGTCTTTTTTGCACATAAGTATAATATTAAATAAGTTATATATTTTATTATTATTATAATTATTATTGAATCATATGTATACATTAATATATAGTATATAATATTGGTTATTGATAATATTACTCCTAATGTTGTTTTTTTATGTAAGTAGGCTATTACTATTGGTATGTTACAGAAGAGTAATATTTTGGGGTTATTGTCTATATTTCCTAGTTTTAGACAGAGATATAGTGACGTAAGTAATGTTATTGTTATTAGTAGGCTATCTTTATCTTTATTTACAATATCATTATATATTTTTAATACTAAGTATACTAATAAGGGGAATGTTACAAGAATTATGTTTACTATTATATTTTCTATTATTGTTATATTCATTTTTTCACCTTCGATAATATTATAACTTTTTATTTTGTCAAAATATGTCGAATTATGTCGAAAAAAAGAACTTTTTGTAAGTTCTTGTACTTTTATTTTAAATCGTCTATATATTTTTTTAGTTTTTTGGCATTGTTTCCTAATATTATTTTTAATTGGTCGTCTATTTCTACAACGCCTTTTGCTCCTAGTTTTATAATACCATCTTTATTGGCTTTTGTTATATCTTTTAGTGTTACTTTGAATCTAGACATTTCTACTTCTGTATCTAATATATTATCTTTTCCTCCTAGTAACTCAACTAGTTTGTTTAATTCTAGTTTGACATCTTTTTTATTCATTTTTACTATGGCAAATGCTATTATTAAT
>CAVCHK010000148.1:0-2096 GCA_963601985.1 Paludibacteraceae bacterium | reverse complement strand
ATATAATACTGTTATTCCTTCATTATTATATTTTTCAATACCTTCTTTTAGCATTCTACTGCCATCATTTAATGCAGTTACTCCATTATATAATTCGTTTTCTTTACTCATTAATATACTATAGTTTTCTTTGATGTGGTTTGATACATCTTCTATGGTTACTACTTGGAAGCCAAGAGATGTTAGTTTTTGATTAATTATGTCTACCATAGCATCTATTTTGGTATTTATATTTTCTAAGATAGTTAGGTATTCTTCTAGTTTTTCACTATTATTTCCTATTATATTAGATATATATATATTGTCATTATATGTTGATTCATATGCATACTTTGTATTTACTAGTTTAATATTCATATCGAATACTTCATCAGGTGTTAATGTTAAACCGTAATTTTGATAGAAGACTTCGGTTAAATTCATGATAGTTTTATTATCCATACTTACTAAGTTATAGTTATCGTATAATTCTTTGATGTCTTTGATATTTCCTAGTAATTTTCCTAATGCTTCTTTATTATTTGATATAATGGCTTTTATTTCTTCACTATCATCTGTGCCTAACATTTTTCTTAACTCTGTTATTTCTTCTAATAGGGATTCTAGTCCTTCTTTGGTATCAATACTTCCATTTTCAATGTTTGTAATGGTATTATTTATAGACTGCACGTTAGTATGTATCTTTGTAGTGGCACTACTTAGGGTATTTGTTCCTTCATATAATTTTTCTGCTCCTTCTTCAATAGTATCCATTGAACTTTTTAATAGTTCCATACTACTATATAATGAGTCTAATTTGTTAAATACTTCTAAGTCACTATTTTCTATTACTTTTGGTGTTATTACTGAGTAGATACTTGGTAATTCGAAGGATGTTGTTTCCATATTTATTGTTATTTCATTCATAGTATTTAATGATGTTAATGATAGGCTATCTGATAATCCTGGAGTTGCTAGGGCTATTGCTATTGCATTTACACCGTTATTTACTACTTTGCCATTTGTTATTGTAATATTTTTATTGTTTGTGGTATCTACTATGGTACCTACTACTGCTACAAAAGGGGTATATAGTCTATTTCCATTTATGTAATGGCTATCTTTGTTTTCATAGCTTAGTTTGATAGTTACATTTCCTTTTTTACCTAGAATATCTTCTAGTTTTTTTTCTTTACCATCTAGATAATATGTTATTTTTACTGATATTGGTAGTTCTTTATTTATTGTACCACTATAAGATATATCATTACCTGTTGCTTTCCAAGTTAGAGTGTTTCCTTCTTTTTGGTATTTTTCATCACCACTTATATTTAATATATCTTCTAGGTTAGATAAGTCTTTGATATCTTCACTAGTAGTACAAGATAATCTTTCTACAGCAGAAGTGCTTTTTACTTTACCGGTATTATCTAGTTTTGTATATATTGTTTCATCTTTTTCTAAGGCATAGACTGGTAAGGTATAAAACATTGTTACTATTAGCATTAAAAATGCTGGGGCTTTTTTTATATTCTTTTTTATTTTTTTATTCATTTTTGGTTTCTCCTTTCTTTCCTTCATAGTTGTTTTCATAATTAATTTATCAAATATTAATAGTACTGATGGTAATATTAATATTACGAAGGCCATACTTATTAGGGCTCCTCTTGATATTAGTGTACATAGTGATCCTATCATTTCTAATTTTGAATATACTCCTACTCCAAAGGTTGCTCCGAAGAAGCATAATCCACTTACTATGATTGATGGTACTACTTGAGCCATAGTACTTCTTATAGAGGTTTCTTTTTCTTTATTATTTCTTCTATTTGTTAAATATGTAGTTGTCATAAGTATTGCATAGTCAATAGTGGCTCCTAATTGGATTGTTCCTAATACTATTGGAGCTACGAATGGTAATAGTTCACCGCTAAAATATGGTACGGCCATATTGGTAAATATTGCAAATTCTATTACTGATATTAGAAGTATTGGTAATGTATATGATTTTAGTACGAATAGCATTATTAGTAATATACATATTATAGAGGAATTGTTTACGTTACTAAAGTCTGTATCACTTATTTTTACTAAATCTTTCATAAGTGGTCCTTCTC
>CAVCHK010000147.1:0-15105 GCA_963601985.1 Paludibacteraceae bacterium | reverse complement strand
TAGTATTCTTCGAAAATATCTTCTTTTTTATTTATTTTTTTTGTAAATACTTCTTCTCTTGGATCTATATAGCATTTATAACCTCGGTATTCTAGATATCCTCCATCATTATATCCTGTATATACTTTTATGTTTTTTTCTGTATTATTATCTAGATAAGTTGCTACTTTTGATAAAGACATATCTTTTTCGTATTTAAAGCTAGAATTTGTTATAGTTATTACTACAAAAAATATTAATAGTATTGTTGGTAATATATATTCATTTATGATATTTTTTGTTTTTATTTCTTTTTCATAGCAGTAGTCTTTTAAGTTATATGTTATGTTTAATGTTCCTATTAATGCTAGAAACATTAATCCTCTTATATGTAATAGTGTTAGGCATAATGTACCTAGGAATAGGAGTAAGTATCTTATATTTACTTCTTTTGTTTTTTTGATATAGTAAGTTATTAGTATTATAAATATAAATATGAATACTATTATACTTACTATGTTTTTTTCTAGGGTTAATGGCATCATTTCAAGTATAAAGTTATTTATGTTTTTTATTCCATAAGAATTAAATAAATATGTTATTGAATCTATACCATAGGGATTTACTAATCCCAATGGTAACATTATTAGGGTAGTTAAAATTATTGGTTTTAAGTTATATTTTTCTTTAGTTGTATATTTGGTATTTATTCTTCCTAAGTAATATGGCAGTAATATTACAAATATCATTGGCCACATTGAAGCATGTAGATTTATCATTAATAGGGATATTATGGGTAATCCTAGTAGGTAATATTTGTTATTATTTTTTATATATAGTTCTAATAGGTATATTTCTATTGATATTAGGGTAATATCGAATATAAATGGTCTTGTTGTTATAAATATATTTTTTATTATTGCCACTGTTAATATTGTAGTGAATAGTGATAGTTTTATTTTGTTTTCACTTACTAATAGACATATTTTATATATTATACATGTTATTATAAGATTTATTATT
Source organism: Paludibacteraceae bacterium (assembly GCA_963601985.1). Lineage (GTDB taxonomy): Bacteria > Bacillota_I > Bacilli_A > RF39 > UBA660 > CAG-302. The sequence continues at coordinate 14,103 of CAVCHK010000147.1, read as the reverse complement.
ATCATAAATATATACATTCCTAGAATATTAAAATTAATATATATTTTATAGAATATTATATCTGTTAACCACTGCTGGGCTATGAAATTGAAATTATTATGTATAGTAAATGGTTCTATATGAGGAAAGGTATTATTTAATATATACTTGCCAGTATTTATAAGGAACCAGAAGTCATTGTCTACTTCAAATGTAATAAAACTATATACTACTATTGGTAAGAATAGTAATACTAGGCATAAGTATTTAGGTGGTGTCCAGTTATGATATTTTTTTATTATTTGTTTGAATTTATTTTTTTTCTTCATGATATTGTTCCTCAGTATTGATATTCCAGATATTATCTTTACTTTCTATATTGTTTAATATGTTATTTATACATGTGATAGCACACATCATTGAATGATCCATATTGTTATATCTATGTTGACCATTTCTACCTATACAGTATAGATTATTAATGTTATTTAGGTAATCTTTTACGATATTGAAATCTTTATAGCTATCAAAGTATGCTGGATAGGCTTTTTTAACTTTTTCTATATGGTAATCTATTATTTTTGTATCCTTATCTATTATATTCATTTTGGTTAATTCTTCTAGTGCTTGTTCTTTTAATTGTTCATCAGTTTTATTCCAAAAGGAATCATTTTCAGTACAAAAATATTCTAATCCTAATGATATTGTGTTATCTATATCTTTTACTAGGTATGGTGACCAGTTGTTGAATACTTGGATTCTTCCTAGTTTTACATCGGTACTTTGTACGTATATCCAACAGTCTGGTATTATGTTGTTTAGTGTTTTTATTTTGGTTTTGTTTTTTAGTTTTATTTTATCTAGTATTAAACCTATTGTTATGAAATCTCTATATGGTAAGTTTATGGCTACTTCTTTTGGTTTTTTTGGTACTTTGTTCATTTGAGATATTAAGTCTTTTATTGGTATTGATGATATGAATATGTCTCCTTCTATTTCTATTTTTTTATTATTGTGCATACAAATTATACTTTTTATTGTGTTTTTATTATTATTTATTTTAATGACTTCATATTCTTTTAATAGTTTTCCTCCTAGGTTTTGGTATTCTTTTGCTATTTCTTCATACATTTGTCCTGGGCCATATTTTGGGTAATAATAGCTTTCTATTAGGGATGTTTCTTTGCTTTTGTTTTTTATTTTTAATAAACGACAAAAGTAATCTTTTAATACTTCTTTTATGGATATTCCTTTTACTCTTTGCTTACCCCATGAAGCGTCAATGTTCTTGGGATTTCTTCCCCATAATTTCTCTGTATATCCTTCAAAGAAGATACTATATAGTTTTTTTCCAAATCTATTTATATAAAAGTTTTCTAAATTGGTTTCTTCTTTCTTTACTAATATACTTTTTAGATAACTAAATCCACTTTGTATTGTTTTAATTAATCCTAGGTTTTTTATTGTATTGAAACTTAGGTTTACTGGATAATCAAAGAATTTTTTTGAATAGTATATTCTTGATACTCTATTTCTTATTAGGAATACTTTATCTTCTTTTTCGGGGTTTGGTCCTTTTGGAGAGAAGTTTTTATTACTTTTTAATAATATATCATCATAACTTCCTTTTCCTTGTACTGGTAATATCTCTTGCCAAATATTATTTATTTGCTTTTCTTTGGTAAAGAATCTATGTCCTCCTAAGTCCATTCTATTACCACTATAATTTATTGTTTTAGATATTCCTCCTACAAGGGTATCTTTTTCTACTATGATAACTTCATAGTCTTTACTGTTTTTTAATAGGTAGTATCCTGCTGTTAATCCTGCTGGTCCTGCTCCTAATATTATTACTTTTTTCTTCATTTTTTCTACTTCCTTTATTTAATTTTATCATATTAATATTAGATATGTAAAGGTTAAAAAAAAATTATTTGAATAAATCAAATAATCCTTTTCTTTTAGGTTCTTCTGTTTCTACAGATTTTACATAACCTAATTTTTCTAATAATGGTAAGATAATATCACTATTATCTTTTTTATCATTTACTGGGGGTATATTGTAATATACCTTTAGATTTGATTCTACTTCAAACTCTGATATATCTTTATCTTCTAATAAACTTTTATTTAGTATTATTTTTTTATCTTTTAATTCTCCAAATACTTTGGGATTTATTATTGATAATTTATTTAGTTTTATAGTAGTGGGTTCTATTAGATATAATACATTACTACAGATATTTTCTTTTTTAGAATTGTTTAAATCTATTAAGAATATATCTTTAGAATAATTTTTATCTAATACTGTTTTTAATTCATCTTCTTTTATTGATAAACAGTCACTATCTTTTAGATATATTAAGTCTCTTTTATTTAGTTCTATAGCCATAGTACTATAATAATTACTTAATTCTTTTTTTAATAGATATATTAGAGTTGTTGCTCCAGCAGAATCTGTAATGTTTTTTATACCAATTATTGTCTTATTAGGTTCTGAATGAGAGGTGTCTTCTTCTTTATTTTCAATATCTTGATAATAGGCTACATCACGATAACTATTGGGATTGTTATATAAATACATAAGACTATTTTTATCTTTTGTAAAGTTATATATTCCTATACTTACTAATTTTGATAGAAATGGTTTTGAATCACTAATGGCATCATCTTTATCTAACAGTAGTATTACTTTATCCATATCTATATTCATAGATAGTTTTTGTAGATTGGTTAAATCTTTATAATCTTCTATTGAAGTTATATCTAAAAACATTTTATTGAAGAAGAAATTTTTGTATGCTGATATTATATCTTCTACATTGAATTCTCCAGTTAGTCTTTTTGATACTTCTATATCTAGATTATTAAATACATCTGTATATTTATTTGATATTACTGTATCCATTAAGTTACCTTTTCTATTTTACGTGTTTCACCACTTATTGGTATTGTAAAACTTAAATTTCTAACTAAAGGAATATTTATTGTTACAAAAGTTCTAACTTTATAATACGAAGCTTCCCCATAGGTAACTTTGTGAATACAATAGCCTCTTACAGTATCTGTAAAGTCATATCCTGAGCAGTCATTTTCTACTCTATCTACAATATCACTATTACTATTAATTACATTATAGCTTATAGAATTCATGTAGTCATTAATCTTTTGTTTTGCTGGATCGCTATTGTTAGTAGGATCAATACCTTCATTTTGTTCTATTATATCTAGAATTTTATTTTTAACCCTAAATGCTTTAGCATAGTTTATAGCTATCGCTATAAATATTGCATATACTGCTAGAAACACTAATAATAGTTTTATCATAAACGAACCGCCTACGGCATCTCTCATTTTTAATCACCTTCTTTGTTTTAATTTAGACTATTCTGAATCTGCTGGACTAACACCTGCTGGAGTAACACCATTACTATATTCCCGTGCTTGTTTATTAAATAATTCTTCAATCCATTTTCTTGCTGGACCATTTGCAGCAAATAGCCATGTTCCAATACCTACTAATAATGCAAGGATTACTATAGTGATAACAGTCATTGATACTTCACCTGTTGCTTCTTTCATTACTTCTCACCTTCTTTCATATATTAATTTTTTTATTCTTTTTTATATTTCAAATTTACATAGCTACTATAACCATGAAAATTGAAATCAATAGTAATACTAGAGAACCTCCACCTGTTACAACCATCATTGTCATTGTTCTTCTTTCCATACTGTATAATCTTGCTTGATATTTTTGTTCTCTTGCTTTTGCTTGAAGAGATGATACGGATTTGGAAAATGATTCTAGTTGTTGGTGTTTCTTTTCTTGTTCTCCTAAACCTAATCTATATAATAATCTCATCATTCTCATTGAATCTCTTACGGGATATTCTTTGGCAAAATCCATATATGGATCTATTGATGAGTCTCCTGCTTCTATTTTTGTTACTAATTCTCTTAATCCTGGTTTGAATACTTCAGGAGCATCGTCTATGCTTTTGGCTAATGCTACTGGGACTGTATAATGGTGAATTAGTACTTCTATTGTTTTTAAGTAATATGGTAATAATGAATCTACATATGTTAGATGCTGTTTATACCATTTTTTTAAATTTATATAGTCTAATTTGAATACTACGAAACCTGCGATTATTGCTAATATGATGGTTAGATAACTTACGCTTGTTATAAGTACGAAAACTAATGCTGCTGTTGTTAGTAATCCTTTTTTTACTCTTTTCATGAATACTTCATTTGGATCATATACTCTATCTCCATATTTGGCTACTAGTAGAAAATCGTAATCGTTTTCTTTTAATAGATTGCATATTCTACTATCAGTTCCTAATACTCCATTTTTATCTATTTTTCCATTGACCATAAATATATATATTATTATTATAGCCACTATTAGTATTTCTATTTGCATTATTCAGCACCTACATTCTCGTTGTAGTATTTTTCTCCTGATAGGAGAAACCAACTATTTATTAATACAACTAAGTGAACAAATATTCTTATAAGTAATTTATCTACCATAGCTATATATGTCTCTTGTCCTATAAGTAATTGTATTAGTGCTATCATACCATATAATGATACACCGAAGGTTATGAATTGTTTGTGGAATGTTGCTCTATCTGATCTATCTCTATATACTCCTTCTACTAATATATCTATATCTGCTAGCATATTTTCAAATGTTTCTTGTGTATCTTTAGCACCTTCTTTTGTTACTTGTAAGAATAATTGATGCATATTTCTTACCATATAATATGGGTATTTTGAATCCATATATTTTATTGAATCGTAGACATCACCTTTTTCATATGATAAGGCTATCATTGTCTTTACATCAGATAATACTGGTTCTTCTAATACTCCTGATGCTACTACTCCTTCTAAGGACTTTACAAAAGCCTGAGTAGTTGAAAACTCCATTATGGTATTTGTACAATATATTTGTACTTGTTCAAATATATATTCACTATATTGTCTTTTACATCTTAGATAAGTGATGTATGGAATTACTGATACTGCTAATACCATATATATTATTGTTATAGCAATATTATAGAAATATAGATAACTTATTCCTCCAGATAATCCTGCAAAAAGTATTATTTGAAATAAGTATTGTCTAGGTGTATATTCTAAGCCTAATTCTTTTACTTTATCTCTCATTGTTTGAAATGAGTAAGGTTCTAATTTTTTGTATGCATTTACTGCTTGTTCTGATATGAACTGATATACTGATTCTCCTTTCTTAGTTCGATAAGAAATTATGAATATTATTATTAGTCCTACTAATATTATTTCTATATACATTATATCACCTACCTTTATACTGAATTATTATTTATACCTGTGATGTTTGCTTGTCTTGGAGCATTTGCATACATATTGGGTATATTATTTACTCCATTATTAATATTATTTAAAGTAGCATTTTGATTATTTATACTAGCTATATTTTGACTAGGATTTATATTTTGGTTATTTGTATTAGCTATATTACCTACTATATTTATATTTGAATTACTAGATGGATTTATAGTTTGATTATATGTAGGTTGCTCTACTTTGTAGTTATCATTTGTATTATCACTAGATACATCTTTGAATTCTTCTTTTACTAGGGCATCATTTGGCATTATTACTCCTTGGCTTTCTAGATAACCTATTAGGTATTTACTAGGGTTTGTTATTGTTTCTCTGCCATCTGGTGTCTTTTTGTATAGTATTTTATATTCTGGTTTGTTTTCTTCAGTTACATAGAACTCTACTACTTCTGCTACTTCTCTATGAAATTTTTGATATTTTTGGCTATAGTATCCTTTGATATGTACACCTAGTTGTACATATCTATGGATTGTGGCTAAGAATTGCCCTATATCTTGGTTTGTTTCTAGTAGGCTATACATTCTGCTTGGTATTGATTCAGCTTTATCGGCATGTATTGTAGATAGGATATTATGTCCTGATGATATTGAGTTACGTACGGCCATTACAGCTTCAGCACTTCTTACTTCGGATAGTAATATCCATCTTGGATTTTGTCTCATACATGTTACTAATACATCTGAATATGATGCAATATTGTTTGTTTTCATAGCTACTATATCACGATGTGGGAATATTTTATCTAGGTGCAGTTCTAGGGTATCTTCTATAGTTATTATTTTTTCGTTTTCTTTAGTGTGGGCTGCTAGGTATTTAACAAACTCTGTTTTACCTGAACCTGTTTCTCCACTTACTATAATATTACAGTGTCCTTCAACACATTTTAATAAGAAGTCATGGATATTTAGTCTTATATAGTCTTCGGCGATAATTTTTTCTTTTTCTAGTCTTATCTTTGCTGGGGTTTTTCTTATTAATGCGGCAATTCCATTCTTGGCTATTGAATCATGAACGAAGTTCATTCTTAGTTCTGCTGATTCAGCATCAAGAAATGGATTTGCCATGTTGAATGATTTTCCCATGGAATTAGCACATTGAAAGGCTATTTTATCCATTAGGGCATTATCTATACCTGTATTTTCTACTCTATATACTCCTTGAGATAATGTTTTTAGCCATACTTGTCCACCATTACTATATGATATATCGGTTACATCATCATTATCTAAAAATTGTTTTAATGGGCCAAAATCTATTTGGGTGAACTCTGCTTCCATTTTTTGCCCTCCTTATTCTTTTTAACTATTTGTATCTTCTTTTGTGTCTTCTGTAGTATCTTCTTTTGTTTGTGCATCTATTTCTGGTAATTCATTTACAGATACGAATGCTGTTTTAGAATTTATGAATTCTTCTATATCGTCACTACTTACTTGTACTTTAGCATCAGATGTTAATGTTTTTGTATTTGGTACTAGTATTAATTCTACGGCATATTCTTTTAGATATAGTGCTTTTCTTAGTAATAAGTGTGTTTCTTCTGGAACTGCAAATAGCATAAATGCTGGTGTTCTTGGTTCTTCACTGTTTTCGAATACGTGTTGTCCTGTTGAATCTTTTACATCTAGTACTTTGATATTACTAATAAATTTACCAAACATTACTTCACCATCATCATTTAGTGATTTGTAATAGATGTTGATATAACTACCTGGTGCCATTGAGTTAGCATAAGTAGTGGCTACGTTAACAGAATAGTTGATTACTGTATAGCCTTCTGGGACATCTTGGAATGCTGAATCTGGTAATTCGTCTTTAGATGTTACTAAATCTACATAGAATATACTTCCTTTTGCTATTATTGTATTATAGTTGGAATATTTTCCTACTATGTTTTTCTTTTGTGTATAGTATTGTCCTACTAGAAATGATTTTGGTACGTTCATTGTACCTACCATACTATCGGTAATATATGTTCTTGGTTGAATGGTTTGTAATGCGTATGGTACTTCTACTAATTCAACTCTGGAATTTACACGATAGTTATATCCTATTGCTAGTACTGCTATACATAATAATATTCCTAATATTGTAACTGTGTTTTTGTTACCTAATAATTTTTTTATTGAAGCATTTAAATTATTCATATTATTTTCCTCCTTTTTATTTAAACTCTTCTTTTATTTATATACAAATTCTTTATAAGACCATGTTACTTCATATTTATATATTGTATTATTTCTACCTGACACTTGAATCCATGGTAATTGCATTTTATTATAGTCATAAGGGTTTTTGTATTCTCCACATCCTGTCGGTATTGACATTGTACCACCTCTGACACTATTATCGCAATTATAATACGATGCATTTGCAGTGCCTGTTGTATAATCAGTATTATAATTCGTAGTGGTGTTTTCCCAATCTACTTCATTTTTCAACAAGGCTAACCATTTTTCTTCGTCATTAATGGATTTACTCACTACTCCTGTAATTTTTTGATTTTTAATATTAACTGTATTTATTTCTTTTGGTATGTTTAGTGGTTTTGAACTATTTCCATCGTATACAAAATATATTGTTTGAGTGAATTCTCCATCTCTTTCTTCAAAAGGATTTACTCCAGCAGCCATTTTATCTTCTTTTCCTATATATTCTAATATACCTGTAAGATTATTATAGGCTGTATAGTCATCTTCAACTGTATATATTCTATAATTATCTAATCCCGTATCTATAGTTACTGTAACTTTAGGGGGAGTCTCGATGATATAAAAGAATCTTATTGTATATTTTGTACCTATAAATAATGTTGATTCGTTATATCTTCTTGTGAAATTTTCTACAAATTTTTCTTTTACTATTTTTAAATTACCTGTTTCTCTATAATATCTTAAATCTATTGATTCTATCATAGCGGCTTCAGTTATCTCTTTTAGTAGGTAGTAATCGTTTTCACTAGAAGTTGTTAATTGTTGAATTAATGCTATAACCATTACTCCAATTATTCCTAGTACTATTACTCCTACTCCAGCAGTTGACCATTTCATGGTGTAACCACCTTCTTGTATCTTTCGACGAATTCGCTTCTTACGTTTCCAGCGGCATCTTCAGTTATTCCATCCCAATTGAAATAATTGCGAGAACTATTATAGTTTTTTATTTCACTTGATGTTTCTTTATTTATTTCCATTGTATATTCTAAGTTACTATATGATTTTTCTAATTTGGTTTTGTTAGCTGTGTCGCTATACCAGTCATACCAGTTTACACCAGCATTTCTGTTTGGAAATGGATTAGTTATATCTATTGGTCTATATATAAATTTGTATGTTTTGTTGTCATCATTATAGAATCTAGGGTAAGTAGTTACAGTACAATTTGATGATGCTCCATTATATTTGATTGTAATATCGCTAGCACCATCCCATTCGCTAAGGAATGTACCACTAGTCTGTATGGCAGATAGTCCGCTAAAAGTAGCATATAAATTTAAATCTCCATTGTATTTTATTGGTGTATAAAACTCGTTATTTATTCCATTTCCTGTAATGCCATTAACATACTTTACAATTCCAGAACCTATACTAACTTCAGATTTTGGTAATAGAATTGTGCATGTTGTTGTAATTACTTTACCAGATGTATCGAATACATCTCCTTCAATATTTTGGTTACATTCAATTTGAAGATTTGCTTCACTACCATCTTCATTTCTAAGTTTATATGTATTTCCATCATCATCCTTAAAATAGAAATTACTTGCTTGAATATTATCTTCAGGGTTTATACTGACACTTTCTAATTTATTTTTTATTTTGTTTTTTAGTTCTTGTTTTTTGACATATGTCAAGGAACTTCCGTCATATTTAATCGTAGTGTTATCAATTTTTAAGGTTGCTTTAGCTTTATATAAAAAACCTATTTTTACTCCACCGCCTTGATATATTTTTGTTGGTGTTAATAAATTTGTTAAGCTAATATCTTGCTTTATGCTTGCTTCTGCTCTTGCAATATTTGATTCTGGGTCATCTATATTTCCCCCATCTTCTACTACTTCAATTGTTTGTTTTGCACATATTGATTGTGCATTGGAGGTATCATTACATTTACCTAGATCTGGTGTAACATTTCCTGAGCATTTATATTTCTGAGTTGTTGCTGTAATTCTATATAGAGCTGGTGAATAAACATATCCATTTGTAGCTATTACTTTATTTTCGCCTTTATAGTTGCAATTGGTAAATGAAACATCAGTCAAATTTGCTCCCCACACTATATTTCCTTCTTTTGTAACACTACCATCTTCATTTGTTACTTCGGTATATGCTTTTATATCTTCCGCATTATCTAGTTTTCTTTCAATTGCTATATATGTATTATCATAATTAACGCCATTACTTATTGGTCTTCCAGAAACATTTGATCTAAACAATGTATTTGTTGTTTTTAGTGTTGCACATGATTTAGAGGAATCTGAAACAAGATTAGGATCATTAATTTGTACTTCGGTTGGAGTTGTATAAGTATATCCTATGGGACGTTCTACTACGCCATCCCATCTATGAGTATTAGCATAGGATGGTGTTTGATCAGTATATGCACCATGTGCATGGTAATATCTAGATTTATTTTTTTCTTTTAAGTCTTTTGAGCATGTTTCTCCTTTACAAACTGTTGTAGCTTCAGGAGAATACAATTTATCCCACATAGCATAGAACTTTCCTAAATTCCATTCAGTACTGGTATCGGTATTACTACCTCCATTTGATAAAGTAATTTGTTCTGCTTCTGGCACCTCCCAGTCTCTATAATCAGCAAATCTAGTGTAATTTACGGAAGGAAAAGCATTAATTCCACTTTCACTGTATGGTTCATTAAAATAATAATAATGATACTTATATGTGCAATACCCTGTGCATCCTTCTCCACAGCTTGTGTTGCATGATACTGCATCTATATTTGGAATTAAAAGAAAAAATGATATTAATGTTATTAATGGTATTTTTTTCATATTAATTCCTCCTTCTTTTTATTTTAATATTGTTCTTTTTCTTTTCTGAATTATTTTTACCAATAATACTGTTAATAATGATACTCCTATTGTTATTAGTATATATATATAGTATTTTAATAGGAAATTTATTATTGGTTTTATTATATTAGTTTTTATATTTTTAGGATTATTTGAATCATCTAAATGATTTAATTGTCTATATTCTTTTACTTTTCTTTCAAATGTTTCTCTTGATATATCACCTTTATAATATTTATGGCAATATATAAAGTCATCTGTATCTACATCTTTACATAATGGATCTAAAGAATATGTATTAAATTTTGGTAAGTTTAATTCTATATCTTTTAATACTTCATTACATTTTGCTGAATACATATAATAGTGCCATTCTCCTGTTGTTAGTTTGAGTTTTAATCCTTCTTCTGTTTCTTCAAAGTTTTCATCAGTAAATGGATATAGATGTACATAAACTCCTTCTGGAATATTAGTGGCTGTTACCATGTATTCATTGTATACTTTGCTTCCATCTTCTTTGGTTACTTCTCCTAGGTGTTTATAGATTAGTTCTACTTTATTTATTGATTCTGTAATTTGTTTTTTTTCTTCTTCTGTGCATTCTGCTTGTACTATATTAATACTTAATATTAATAATAGTATTGTGAATAGTAGGTTATTATTTTTACTCATTTTAATTCCTCCCTATCCTACGCTATAATAATTGTATCACTTTTTTTTATTTTTTCAAAGGGTTTTTTTGATTTTTTTGTAAAAAAGTGTTATTATTGTTTTTGGTGATAGTTTATGAAAAAAGAGAAGAAAAATTTATTGATAGGTATTTTGGTTAGTATTATTTTTACTGGTCTTATTGTTTTTTATTTTGCTGGTACTAATACTAGTAAGAAATTTGTTAAACTTAACTATAAAGAATTTAAAGAAAAGGTTGATAATGGGGATAGTTTTGTTTTATGTGTATCTAGAACTACTTGTAGTCATTGTAATGATTATAAGCCTAAACTTTTAGAAGTTAGTAATAAATACGATGTTATGATTTATTATATTGAAATTGATGAATTTTCTAATAGTGAGGTTGATTACTTTAAGGATAGTTTTGGGTTTGATGGTAGTACTCCTATTACGATGTTTATTAAAGATGGGAAAGAAGGCACTACTGGTAGTAGGATTGAGGGGGATGTTAGTATGGAAAGAATTGTTAGTAAATTAAAAACGAATGGTTTTATTAAATAAAACTATTCGTTTTTTAAATATTCTTTTTCCTTTGAACGGGTCGTATGTTAGTAGGTCATTAAAGTTTTGTTGTCTTAGTGCTTCATAAGTTACTAGGGCTACACAGTTTGATAGGTTTAATGCTCTTACGTTATCGCTTGTTGGTATTCTATAGCATTTATCTATATTGTTATGTAGTATTTCTTTTGGAATACCTGTGCTTTCTTTTCCAAATATTAGATAGATATTCTTATCTTTATTTGTAAAGTCTATATCACTATATGGTTTTGTTCCATATCTTGTGAAGTAATAGTAGTCTCCATTGTTTTCTTTTGTAAATTCTTCATAATCTATGTATGTTTTATATTCTACTTTATCTATATAGTTTACACCACTACGACGTATTTGTTTTTCATCTAATGTAAATCCTAATGGTTCTATTAAATGAAGAGTACTATTTGTAGCGGCACATGTTCTCATTATATTGCCTGTATTGCCTGGTATTTCTGGTTCGTATAATACTATATTAATCATTTATTATTTCTTCTTTCTCTAGGTATTTTTTTAGTTTTTCTATGTCATAGTGGTTTTCTTTTATATTATATATGCTTATTATTTTATTATTATTGAATATTATTATTAATGGGTCTTTTATATTAGTGTTATTTAATTCTGGATAATTTTTTAGAATTTCATTCTTTAGGTTTTTATCTTTTAATTCATTAGTTAGGTTTAAGTATAAAATTCTATTTGTAAGTGCATTTTCTTCGATTAGTTTTCCTAGTTTTTCTTCAAATTTTTTTGTTTTGGTATTTCCTAGTGTTGATGAGTATATTACTATGCTTTTATTTTCTATTAGGTAATCATTTAATTCATTATAGTTTATTTCTTGGATATATTTATCCATTACTAGGTTGTTTATTTTATTTTCTTCATATGTTCTTTTCCACATATAGAAATATATTACTAATATAATAGTTATAATAAGGGTTATAGCTAATAAGATATAGTTTTTTAATGGGATTTTTCTTTCCATAATATTATTCCTCCTATTTAATTTTATCAATTTATGGCTGTTTTTTCAAGTTAATTGTATGAAAAATATTTTTTATATGCTATAATATATGTGCTTATTTGAGGTGAAATGACTATGAAAGTTAATTATAGTAAAATATGTGATGAAATTTTGAGTAAATTGAATAAAAGAGGGAAGATACTTTTACATAGCTGCTGTGGACCTTGTAGTAGTTATGTTATTAGTTATCTTTCTAAGTATTTTGATATAACTGTTTTGTATTATAATCCTAATATTTATCCTAAAGAGGAGTATTTAAAAAGGAAAGAAGAGCAGATTCGTTTGATTAATGAGATTGATACTGATGGTTATGTTGATATTATGGATTGTGATTATGATAATGATAAATATGAAGAGAAGATACGTGGTCTTGAGAATGAGCCAGAGAGAGGAAGAAGATGCTGGGTCTGCTATAAGATGAGAATGGAGAAGACAGCATTGCTTGCTTCTTCTAATAATTATGATTATTTTTGTACTACTTTATCGGTTAGTCCTTATAAGAATGCTGATTGGATAAATGAGATTGGGAAGGAACTTGAGGATATTTATGATGTTAAGTGGCTTTATTCTGACTTTAAGAAAAAAGATGGATATAAAAAGTCCATCTTACTATCTTCTAAATATAATTTATATAGACAAGATTACTGTGGCTGTGAATATTCTAAGCCCCATTAATCTTTTTTTGTATTAGTATATAGGCCACTATTACTACTGCAATTGCTAGTAGGATACATATTGTTCCTATAACAATATATTTATTTAATGTAAAGCCTGCATTTTTTTGTTTTCCTAAATTTGGTTGAACATTTACTCCACTTGCACTTAGACTTGGATCTGATACTACTGCGATGTTTTCTAGTTTTTCTGCTTGTGGATTTGGTATATTATTTTGGTTTTGATTTTCTATTTCATTAGGATTTTGATTATTAATTGGCTGCACTGGAGTTTCAATACTTGGTATATTAGGTATTGGTGCTGGGGTAGGCTCTACTGCTGGAGCTACTGGGCTTGGAATAGGCGTAGGAGTTGGAGCTTCTACTTTGGCATTTGCTATTACATTATTAGGCATTACATTAGGTGTAGCATTATTTACTACTGGAGTTTCTACTGCACTATTATTTACTGCTAAAGTCTCATTAGTTGGTATTGTCCATGTTGGTGTTATTATCTCTTCATTATGTACTTCTTTTGCTAGATTTGTCATATAAAATTTTATTGATTCTTCTACAAACTCTTTGTTTGTTATAGCTATAGAACAATTAGCGAAGTATTCTTGATTATTTAACTGCGGTATTTCTAGTGATAAATTTACCATTAATTTTTCTTTTATATCTTTTAATAACTCTGTTGGTTGCATACCTTTTTTGAAATTGGTTGGTGTTAAGATTATTAAGTTATATAC
>CAVCHK010000146.1:15536-19850 GCA_963601985.1 Paludibacteraceae bacterium | reverse complement strand
ATATTTGGGCTTGTGATATTCCTAGTTCTTCTGCTAATTCCATTTGAGTTTTTCCTATTATAAATCTTTCTTTTAGGATATTTATTTCTCTTTTTTTGAGATTATGGATGGCTTTATCTAGGGCAAGTCTATTATCTATACCATATTCGTCTTCTTTATTTGCTATTTGATCATATAAATATATTGTATCTCCTCCATCGTTATATATTGGCTCATACATACTTACTGGTTCTTTTAGGGAATCAAGAGCCCTTGCTATATCGTATTCTTTTACTTTTAAGATATTCGCTATTTCTTTATTAGTGGGTTGTTTTCCTTCTTTGGATAATTCTTCTTTTAATTTTAGTGTTTTATAGGCTAAGTCTTTTATACTTCTTGATATTCTAATACTGTTATTATCTCTTAAGTATCTTTTTATTTCTCCCTCAATCATAGGGGTAGCATATGTTGATAGTTTTACTTCGTATTTGGTATCGAAGTTATCTATGGCTTTTACTAATCCTAAGCACCCTATTTGGAATAAATCATCTAAATTATCTGTTTTTCCTGTAAATTTTTTTAGGATACTAAGTACTAGTTTTAAATTACCATTTATTAACTTTTCTCTTGCAAAGGGATCTCCTTCTTTCATTTTATTAAATAATTTTATTGTTTCTTCACTTGTTAATACTTTTATATTCGCAGTATTCACACCACTTATTTCTACTTTATGGCGTGACATAATAAAAATCTCCTTTCGTATTCATTATGAATATTTAAAGAGATTTTTATTCATTATTTTTCTTTATATATTTTTAATATTTCTTCAAATCTTTTTGGTGGTTTAGCAGTAAACTCTAGATATTCTTTTGTAGTTGGATGAACGAACCCTAGTTTTTCTGCATGTAGCATTTGGCCGAAGTCTTTGTCTATTAACTTTTTATGTCCGTATACTGGATCATTTACTACGGGGTGATTAATATAACTTAGGTGTACTCTTATTTGATGGGTTCTTCCTGTTTCTAGTTTACATTTTATTAAAGTGGAATCTTTGTATCTTTCTAAAACTTTTATATGAGTTACTGCTTTTTTAGAATTTTCACTTGTTACAGTCATCTTTTTTCGATTATTTTTATCTCTTCCTATTGGGGCATCAATTGTAGCGATATCTTCCATGATTATACCTTCTACTAAGGCGATATATTCTCTTTGCACTTCTTTTTTTTGAATAGCTTCTGCTAATATGTTATGGGCTTTATCGTTTTTAGCTACTAGAAGTAAGCCTGATGTATCGGCATCTATTCTATGAACAATTCCTGGTCTAATATTTGTATTTACTTTACTTAAATTATTTGTATGGTATATTAAAGCATTTACTAATGTGCCAGTATAATTTCCTGGAGCAGGATGTACTACCATTCCACTTGGTTTATTAACTACGATTAAGTCATCATCTTCATAATATATATCTAATTTGATATTCTCTGGTAGTATATCTATTGTTTCTTCAAGTGCTTTAATTGTTATATTATCGTTTTCTTTGACTTTATAACTATCTTTTACTTTGATATCATTTACTAATATATTTCCGTTTTCAATCATTTTTTGTATTTTACTTCTTGTGTATTCGGTGCTTTCATTTAGGTATTTGTCTATTCTTTTACCAGAGTTATTTATTTCTACTATCAAGTGTATTCTCCTTTCTTAATTCTTTTAATAGTAATAGGAATACTCCTATTACTATAAAAGTATCTGCTAAGTTAAATATTGGAAAATTATAATTAATTATTTTAAAGTCTAAGAAGTCTATTACATATCCTCTTACTATTCTGTCTATTAAATTTCCTAGAGATCCTCCTAGTATTAAGGATAGGGATATTATCTCTAATTTGTTTTGGATATTATTTTTCTTTATATGGTGTAGTAGCAATATTATGACTAATATTGCTACTAGTATTAAGAAGATTCTTTTTCCTACTAAGATACTGAAGGCTGCACCATCATTATTTATATATGTTAAATAGAAAAAGTTTTTTATTATAGTTATACTACCTGCTTTAGTTAATAAGTTTACTACTAATAATTTAGATATTTGGTCTATACACAAAAGTATTATTGATATTAGAATTATCATCTTTCTTCCATATTCCATACACAGGTATTAACAATATAATCACTATCAATTTTATTTTTCTCTATGTATTCACTAGATAGACAGTCTTCTAATGATGATATTTTTATTTTATGACAAAATACTTGATCTGAATCTTGATATACTTCTATTTCAGCTTCTATATTACAAGTTTTAGTTTCATCAGTTGGATTTTTATAATCTTTTTCAGTTATAATACCATCATTAATTATATCTTTTACTTTTATATTAGCTTTGTATACTTCTACTTCTTGAGAGGTGGAATTTAAAGACTTGGTAAATTTAGATCCTGTTTGCTTTTCAAAAGAAAGATTACTGCTATTTAATGTTACATAACTATCAATTGATTGGGATAATCTATCTATAAAGGCTTCTTCTGCTTTTAATTTACTTCCTTTAAATATACCTGATATATTTGGGAATGTTATTATTAATACTAATCCTAATACTGCTATTACTGCAAGTAGTTCTATCATTGTAAATCCTTTTTTATTCATATTAAATCCTCCATATATATATTATCATATTCTTGTTTTATTATCAATATTATCTATTGCTTTTTTGGTATTTTATCTATATAATTATGTTATGGTGAGTGTATGAAGTTACTTTATAATAATAAAGATATTGATTTATATAACTGCAAGAGTTTCTCTTCTAGGTTTAAGGGGTTTATGATGGAAAGTGATATTAATAGAGCATTGTTATTTGATAAATGCAGTAGTATTCATACTTTTTTTATGAAAGAGAATATTGATGTTATTATGTGTGATAAAAATAATAAGGTTTTATTTTATTATAAGGATGTGCCTAGGGGAAGGGTTATACTACCTAAAAAAGGGGTTAGGAGGGTTTTTGAAACTCCTAATGGATATTTTGATATTGAAATTGGAAAGAAGATGATTATAAATGAGGATTAGTATACTTGGCTGTGGAGCTTATGGTATGGCTATTGCTAGCGTGCTACATTATAATAAGCATAGTATAAAGATGTGGACTAATAGTTGTGAAGAATTGAGGCATCTTAATACTAATAGAAGGAGTCCTAAAGTTGATTATGATATTCCTAGTGATATTGTTATTTCTACTAGTATGAGGGATGTTATTGAGGGTTGTGATGTTATTATTTTTGCTACTCCTAGTGAATTTGCTTGTAGTGTTAGTAAGGAAGTTAGTAAGTATTATAATAATCAGTATATTGGTATTGCTTCTAAAGGAATTGATAATAATACTTTACTAGGATTATCTTTTGCTGTTAAAGGGAATATTAATACTGAATTTATCGCTGTTATATCTGGTTGTACTTTTGCTAGGGATATGGTGAAAAGTCCAGTACTTGGTCTTAATGTGGCTAGTAATAATTTGGATACTTTGAATGTTATTAGTGGTGTTTTGGAAAATGACTACTTGAATATATACAAAACTAATGATGTTATTGGCACGGAAATATGTGGTGCTGTTAAGAATGTTATGGCTATTGGTAGTGGAATAATTAATGGAATGGGATATCCGGAGTCTTCTTTGGCGATGTTTATGTCTTTGGCCACTAAAGAGATTATTCATTTAATTGAGTATTTAGGAGGAGAAGTTGATACTATATTTTCTTTTGCAGGTATTGGTGATTTGATTCTTACTTGCAGTTCTAAAGAAAGTAGAAATTTTACACTTGGTTATATGATTGGTAAGGGGATGGATACTAAGGATTATATGGAAAACACTACTATTGAAGGGGTTTATACTTTAAATGCTATTAGTAGTATTATTAAAAATAATAATATTGATGTGCCTATTATTATGATGATTAGTGATGTTATTAATGGTAAGAGAAGTAGTGATGATTTTATTAAATTATTGATTAGATTAAAATAGATAGCTATTATATAGCTATCTATTTTAATAATAACAGCAAGGCTTAATTCTTTATCATTATTTGTTTCTTTTGATTTTTTTAATCCAATAATTGAGAATATTAATCCTAATATTGGGATAAAGAATGATAAAATGAACCTGCTATTGCCATACCATTTGTAGATGATACATTACTTGCCTTAGTTGTTTGAGTTAAAGAGGTTCTACATTTTGGACACATAGTGGTATTATCGTTTAACAAGGTACCACAATTGGTACAAATTTTTCAATCTTAACCTCCTAATATAATTACACTCCTTTATGTTATTATTAAA
>CAVCHK010000146.1:2767-15526 GCA_963601985.1 Paludibacteraceae bacterium | reverse complement strand
GTTTAATTGATGGTTAAAGAATGTATATTGTCTTTTAGCATAGTGTCTAGAATTTTGTTTTATTTTGTCTATGGCTGCTTCTTTAGTACAAAGATTGTCAAAATAGTTATATAATTCTTTGTAGCCAATACCATTTGTTAATGGTTTTGTTTTGATATTTTTGTCATAATAGTATTTTACTTCTTCTAATAGGCCACTATTAAACATATTATCTACTCTTTGATTTATTTTTTTGTATAGTATTTCTCTATTAGTTGTTAGTCCGATAAAAATAGTATCATATAATAGTTTATTTGTTTTATTATTGGTTATAGAAGTATTATTTTCTTTGTAATAATTTAATGCTCGTATTAGTCTTCTTCGATTATTTTTATCTATATTAATATCTTTGTCTAGTTTTAGTAATTCTTTATATATTTCTTCCGTTTTTAGATTATCATAGGTATTATTTGTTTTTTCTTCGGATAATTTATAGTCATAGAGTGCTGCTTTTATATATAGTCCTGTTCCTCCTACTAAAATTGGGGTTTTATTTCTTTTTAGTATATCTTCTATTGTTTTTCGGCAATCTTTTTGATAATTATAGATACTGTATTCTTCATCTACTTCTTTTATATCAAAAAGATGATGAGGGATGTTTTCTTTTTCTTCTTCAGTTATTTTAGCGGTACCTATATTTAGTCCTTTATATATTTGCATGGCATCAGCGTTTATTATTTCACCATTTAATCTTTTGGCTAGTTCGATACTTAGGGCTGTCTTTCCTACTGCTGTAGGGCCTATAATTACTATTACTTTATTCATTATATCACTCTTTCCTACTTCTTTAATTTAGAGACATATGGCTCTAAATTATTATAGAAAGACATTTTGGCTTTCTATAACATCTTGAGATGCTAGGCTCAAGATGATTTAAACTACTCTTTTAAACATTTTTTCTATTTCATAAGTTGTAAGGTTAATAATTGTAGGTCTTCCATGAGGACAATTGAATGGGTTATTACATTTTCTTAACTCATTTATTATTTCTTCCTCTTCTTCTTTAGTTATTCTAGTATTGGCTTTAATGCTCATTTTACAGCTTATTAAAGCCGCTAGAGAGTTATTAAATTTAGCTAAACTAAAGTCTTTTCCTTTATTTACTATTTCTTCTATTATTCTTCTTACTATTTTTTCTTCATTTTCTTTAGGAAACCAGGTTGGATGGGATATGACTCTAAATGAGTTAATACCGAATTCTTCTATATCTATGTTATATGATTTTATTATATCAATATTGTTTTTAGCGATAATGAATTCATTGCTTGGTAGTTCTATTATTATTGGTATTAATGGGGATATTACATCATTGTTTGGATGAGATAATAGATAGGAATTTTTTTCATAGTTTATTCTTTCTTGTGCAGCATGTTGATCAATTAGGTATATTCCTCTTTCGTTTTCACAGATAATATATGTACCTAAGGCTAGTCCTATAGGATATAATTCTGGGAGTGTTTCTTTTGGTCTATCTTCAATATATTGTTCTTCTTCAGTATCTAACTCATTATTTGGTTCATAGTTAAAGTTTACAAGACTTGTTAATTTCTGTTTATCTAAAATATTGGTTTCTTCACTTATACTATTCCTTTCTAAATTTAAACTTAGATTTTCATACTTTACAGTGGGCTTTTCTTTTACTTCTATTTTGGGTATAAGTAATTTATTTCTTATTGTTTTATTTATTTCTTCACTTAGCATATTTTTTAAATCTACAATATTACTAAACTTTACATCTTGTTTTGAGGGATGTATATTTACATCTACTAGAATGGGATCTGAGGTTATTTTGATTACTACAATAGGATAGCGAGTATCTTCTTTGAAGGATGAGTAAGCATCATTTATGATTTTATTTAGATATTGGTTTTTTATTACTCTTTTGTTTACTAAAATAGTCATATGATTTCTTGTTGATCGATTTACTTCTGGAAGAGAGATATATCCTGATATTTCATAGTCATCATTTGATACTTCGATTGGTAACATTTTCTTGGCTATATCTAATCCATATATTGTTTTTATTACTTGTAATAGGTTACCACTACCAGAGGTATTTAGTATTTCTTTTTCATCATTTGTTAAAATAAATTTTACTTCTGGATAAGATAGTGCCATTTTATTTATATATTCAGTAACATTTGCTAATTCTGCATAGGGACTAGAGAGATGTTTTAACCTAGCAGGAGTATTATAGAATAAATTGGTTACCGTTATTTGCGTTCCTATTCTTCCTTCAGAGGGTTTGTTTTCTAATATTTTCCCTCCTTTTATATGAATAAGTGTTCCTATATCATCTTGTGATGTTTTTAATACAACATCGGATACTGCGGCGATAGAGGGAAGGGCTTCTCCTCTAAAACCTAGTGAGTTTATGTTAAATAAGTCATCATCTGTATATAGTTTGCTTGTTGCGTGTCTTTGGAAAGCTAATGGGGCATCGTTTTTATCCATACCTATTCCATTATCTGTTACTGTTATTTCTCTTAGTCCTGCTTCTTTTAGTTGTACTTTTATATTTGTTGCTTTGGCATCTATAGAGTTTTCTACCAGTTCTTTTACGATGGATACTACTTTTTCTACTACTTCTCCTGCTGCTATTTTATTGGACAGAAGTTCATTCATTACTTTTATTTTACTCATATTACACCTCGATCATTTTATATGGTTTTGCTTTATTATCTGCTATATTTTTATAGATAGCTATTTCTTTTTCTGATTTATCTACTAGTAGGGATAGTTCTTCTTCAAAGAATTTATCTAATACCATACCGTTTTTTACTTGTTTTAATGTTTTATTATCTATTTTAGTTATTTTTATATTTGGTAGGGCCTCTTTGATAGTTAATAGTTTATAGTTATCTTTTTGGATATCTTCAAGGGTATAGGATTCTTTTAGTGAAAAGATTCCTTGCTTTGTTCTTACTAGTTCTTTCATAGTACCATAGGTATTTAAGTTATAAGCTATATCTCTTATTAGACTTCTTATATAGGTTCCTTTGCTTACTTCGCACTTCATTTTGAATTCTACTGTATTTTCTTTATATATTGGTCCTTCTAAAAGGGTGATAGAGTATATTTCTACTGGTTTACTAGGGGGAGAGAGTTGAATATTTTTTCTTGCATACTCGTATAATTTACGACCATTTACCTTGACTGCTGAATACATTGGTACTTCTTGATTATATTTAGTGGTGTATTTTTTTAGAGTTTTTTCGATGTCTTCTTTTGATACCTTAGGGATATTTCTTTTTATTTCTTTACCGGTAATATCTAATGTATCGGTTTCATAACCTAGTATTATATCTGCTATATACTCTTTTTTTTCTGATGTTAATAGTTCAGATATTTTTAATGCTCTACCGATAGGGATTACTAATACGCCTTCGGCGATTGGGTCTAAAGTACCTGTATGACCTACTTTTTTGGTATTTAGGTGTTTGGATATTATATTTACTATATCTCTACTTGTGTAGTTTTTTGGTTTATTTATTATTAATATTCCATTCATTGATACTTTTTCCTACTTCCTTTAGTATTTTTTCTTTTATTTCGTTATATGGCATGTTAGTAGTTATTCCAGCGGCATTTATATGGCCTCCTCCACCAAAGATACTAGCTATTTCATTTACATTTATATACCTACTGCGAAGTGATACTCTTGTTTCTTCTTTCATTATTCTTATGAATATTGACACTTCGATAGTATCTATTTCCATAGGTATATTTACTAGAATACTACAGTCGTTTTGGTCTACATTGGTATTTATCATGTCTTCTTCTGTTATATAAGATATGGCTACTTGATTATTGTAATAGAAATCTAAGTTATTTATGGCTATTTTTTTGATATTAAATTGGTTTTTTGTTATTGCTTTTATAGCTTTATCATAAATTATTGATACATCTATTATTTTACTTAAGTCTTCCGCCATAGCAAATGTACTTGGTAAAACATCTTGATGTGATAGTCCTCCTGTATCGGTAAGTAGTCCTGTCATTAGGGATTCTGCTACTACGCTGGTTATAGTAATATTTAGTTTTTTTATTATTTCGTATACTAACTCACAGCAAGCAGGGTACTCTCCTACTAAGTTGTAGTCTCCATAGTAAGTATTACTGATATGATGGTCTATTACGCATTTTCTTTTTACTTTACTTAGAATATTGTTAGGGTCATTTACTCTTTCGATAGTAGAAGTATCTAATATAATAGCGGTGTCATATATTTTGTCTGTTGTCTGTTTGATATCTTGAAATCCTTTTAGATAACTAAATCTTTTAGGGGGATTTTTAATTACTATATCTACTTCTTTTTTTAATTCTTTTAGGATATGATAGAGTGCTAATGTACTTCCTATGGCATCTCCATCTGGGTTTATATGACAAAGTAAAACAATATTATTGCTTACTTTAATTTCGTCAACAATATTGTTCATGCTTACTCCTCCTTATTTATACTATCGATTATCTTTTCTATTTTGTTTCCATATTCTATTGATTCATCATAGATAAAAGTTAATTCAGGCATTTTTCTTATTTCTACTTTATCGAATAATTCTGTACGAATAAAATTACTAGCCCTATTTAGGGCTTTAGTTACTTTTTCTCTATCTTTATCTATTAGATTGGTAAAATACACTTTGGCATAAGATAAATCACTTGATATATCTACTGCGGTGATAGTAACGAATTTTATATCTTCATCTTTTACTTCTTCATTTATTACTTTAGATATTTCTTCAGTTAGTATGCTAGCTAATCTGTCTAATTTTATACTCATGATAATTCTCCTTATTTATGCTTTTTTGTATTTTCTTTATATCTATCTGGTATAACTCCTGCTTTAGCCATAGCTTCTGCATAGTTATATCCTTTTTTGAATGTTATAGTATTTATCATTTCTTCTTTAGTAAATTTGGTTTTAGCGTATTTATAACCTTCTACTGTATCATAGTCTTGGTCTATTGGTGTGATTCCATATAGGTATTCTATATAGTATGCTTGGCGTCCCATTTCTGCTAAAGTTCTACCATAGTTTTGTTCTTTTGGTGATGGAGTATTTTCTATTTTTTGCTTTCTTTTTTCTTTTATTTGTAACTCTAGTGCCATTCCATTTATATATGAACTTGCTTTATATTCTTTATTTGTATTTTTAGCCATATTTTTTCTCCTCTCTATCTTGTTTTCCCATTAGTGTAACCATTTAGATAGTATTCATTTTTTTGTATTTCTTTAGACATTGTATTTATGTCTATCTTTGTATCTTTTGAATCTCTTTTACCTATTTCTTGCATCAATTCATTTGGGTTTAATTCAGTATTTGTAGTTAGTTTTTTTCTTCTAATTATTTTTGTTAATCTTTCTGGAATTATACCCATACTAAGTAATGTCATTAGGGCATTTGATGTTGTATAATAGCCAAAGTTATATGAAGCTAGTTCTGCTTTGGTTAATTTTTCTGTATCTAATAGATAAGTCCCTAATATTCTTGCCATAATTCCTTCATCTATGTATTCTAAATTCCCTTTTATTGCTTTTGCTTCTTTTGCTTTTTTTTGTGTTTTCATTTCAGAATGTATATTACTTATAGTCCAGTTAAATATTTCTTCTCTTTTAGGGGTTGTTTTATTTTGTTTTCCTCCTAATTCTGTTTTTGATTGTTCATATCCACTCATAATTGTCACCTTTCTTTACTTCTTTATTTCAATTAATTCATATGTCTCTAGAATGTCTCCTTCTTTAATATCGTTATAGTTTTCTATTGTTATTCCACATTCTAAGCCTTGTTTTACTTCTTTTACTTGATCTTTTTCTCTTGCTAGAGATGATATTATTGATTCGTTTACTACAATACTATCTCTTATTACTCTAACTTTTGATCCTCTTTTTATTATTCCATTTGTTACATAAGAACCCGCTATTGTACCTACTTTAGAGAATTTGAATAGTTTTCTTACTTCTGCTGCTCCTGTTACTTCTTCTTTGTATTCTGGCTTTAGTTTTCCTTTTAGGGCAGATTCCATTTCTTCAACAACTTTATAGATAATATTGTATAGTCTTATATCTATTCCTTTGTCTTTAGCAGTTTCAATTATTTTATGTTCTGGTCTTATATTGAAACCTATTATAATAGCGTTTGAAGCCTGTGCTAAAATAATGTCGCTTTCTGTTACACTACCTATTCCACTTCTGATAACATTTATAGTTATGCCTTCAACATCTAATTTTAGTAATGAGTTTTTTACAGCTTCTTCACTACCTTTAACATCAGTTTTTAGGATGATATTTACTTCTTTTTCTCCTCTTTCTTTTCTATTGAATAAATCATCTAAAGATATTTTACTCTTTGGCTTGTTTTCTTTTTCTTTAGCAATTATTTGTCTTTCTTCTGCTACTTTTTTGGCTTTCTTTTCGTTTTCAAAAGCCATAAATTTGTCTCCTGCTTTTGGAGATGATGACAAGCCTGTTATAGATACTGGCATAGAAGGAGAGGCTGATACTAGGTTTTCTCCTTTGTCGTTTTTTAGAGTTCTTACTTTGCCTGATATAGTTCCTACTACTATTGGGTCTCCTAATCTTAGAGTTCCGTTTTCTATTAATAGGTTTGTTATTACTCCAGATGATTTGTCTACTTTGGATTCGATAACTGTACCTTTGGCATACCTATTGGGATTTGCTTTTAACTGTTCTAGTTCACTTATTAATAGTATTCTTTCTAATAGATCATCTATTCCTTCTCCTGTTTTTGCAGAAATGTTTACAAACATTACATCGCCACCCCATGCTTCTGGTTGAATTCCGTTATTTGACATTTCTGTTAATACTCTTTCAACGTTGGCATCTGGTTTATCTATTTTGTTTACTGCAACAATAATTGGTACTCCTGCTGCTTTAGCATGGTCTATTGCTTCTTTGGTTTGTGGCATTACACCATCATCTGCTGCTACTATTATTATAACAATATCAGTAACTTTTGCTCCTCTAGCACGCATTTCGGTAAATGCTGCATGTCCTGGGGTATCTATAAAGGTTATTTTCTTACCGTTATAATCTATTTGATATGCTCCTATAGCTTGAGTTATTCCTCCTGCTTCACCTTCTGCTACACTCGTCTTTCTTATGGTATCTAAAAGGGTTGTCTTACCGTGGTCTACGTGTCCCATAATGGTTACTACTGGCGGTCTTTCTTTCAAATCTTCTTCTTTATCGGTTATTTCTAGTTCCTCAAAGTTAACTTCATCCATAGTGCTTTCTTTCTTTAAAGTTTTATCGTAATCTAATGCTATTATTTCTGCTGTATCAAAATCAAGTATTGCATTTATGGATAACATCATGCCTAGAGTCATTAATTTTTTTATTATTTGTGCTGCTGGAACATTAAGTGAATCTGCTAGGATTGCTACGGTCATATTATCTTTATATATAATGATATCTTCTTCAGTAGTGGCTATATTTGACTTTAGTTTTTCTTTATGTTTATACATTTCTTTTCTTTTTTCTCTAAAATCACTCTTGCTTATTGGTTTTGTTTGTTTTTTCTTTTTTGTTTTGTTTTCCTCTTTTAATTGCTTTTCTTGATAGGTTTCTTCTATACTTTCTATTTCTTCTAACTCTTCGTCATCTTCATTTTCTTCTATTTCTTCGGATGGCTCGCCGCCTATTAATTCATTATCTAGGATTATGATATCATCGTCAGTTAGTATGTCTTCTTCTTTTGATGCTTTGATATCTAGTTTACTGCATAATGCTAATACTTCTTTTACAGTTATTCCTACATCACTTGCGTATTCAGATACATTCATCATATGTATCACCTCCTAATGTTTTTTTATTACTTCTTCAATATTTTTATATACTTCATCATTTATTTTAGCTTCTAGAACTCTTTCTAAGATTTTTTTCTCTTTTGCTTTCTTTAATACTTCAATATCTTTTTTGATATATGCTCCTCTACCAGAGGATTTTCCTGTTATATCAAATGTGATATTGCCTTCTTTATCTTTTACTATTCTAAGAAGTTCACTTTTTGGTAATTGTTCTTTTGTTACTACACATCTTCTTAGTGGTATTTTTTTCATATTATGCTCTTTCTTCTTCGCTATCGTCTTTTGTTGTATATACTACTTCGTCTTCTTTCATAGCACTTTCACTTTTTACTTCAATCTTATAGTGAGTTAAACGAGAAGCTAATTTTACATTTTGTCCTTTTTTTCCTATAGCTAGGGATAGATTGTCATCTGCTACTACCGCTAAGGCTTCTTTCTTGGCTATATCTTTAATTGTTACTTTAACGTTTTTAGCGGGACTTAGGGCATTAGCTATAAATTTAGTTGGTTCTTTATCATATAAGACAACATCTATTTTTTCACCATTTAATTCTTTTAGAATATTTGCTATTCTTCTTCCTTTTTCTCCTATTACCGCTCCTAGGGGTTCAATATTTGTATAGTCAGTATATACTGCTATTTTTGTTCTACTACCAGCATCTCTAGCTACTGAGTATAGCATAATTGTTCCATCAGATAATTCTGGTATTTCTATTTCTAGTAATCTTTTTACAAAGCCATAATGACTTCTAGAAAGCATTATAAATGGTCCTTTTGGTCCTATTTCTAGTTTTGATACATATACCTTAACTGATGAACCCATTACTAGTTTTTCACCTGGTATTATTTGATCTTTTGGCAAGATACCACTACTTCTTCCTAAATCTACGAAATAGTTATTTTGGTCTTCTCTTTTTAGGGTACCAACCATTAATTCTCCTTCTTTGTCTTTGAATTCTTCGGAAATACTTTGTTTTTCGGCTTCTTTAATTTTTTGAACCACAATTTGTTTAGCAGTACCTGCTGCTACTCTACCAAAATCTTTAAGTGGTAATTCTTCTCCTCTTATGGTTTCTCCTACTTCAATGTCATCAACTATTTTTCTTGCTTCTTCTAATGATATTTCTGTATCTTCATTTGTTGGTTCTTCTACAACTGTTTTATATGAATATAATTTTATATCACCAGTTACTTCATCTACTTTAGCTTCAACATTGGGAATTCCTTCATTTTTCTTATAAGCTGCTGCCATAGCTTGTTCCATGGCTTCTACAACTATTTTTTTGTCTATTTTTTTCTCTTCTACTATTGATTCTAATGCTTTTAAGAATTCTTTCATTTGTTTTGCATTCATTTTCTATCTTCCCTTCTCTTTTGTAGATACATCTAAAATGTATGATTCTTTTATTAAGTCCGCTTCATCTAATAATGGATTAATAATATTTGTTATTTCAACACATTTGTCTATATCTATTATTTCATCTCTATCTATTACTATTCTTAGAAATAGGTTATTATCTTCCTTTTCTAGTTTTACGGAATCAATAAATACTCCTGATGCCTCTACATCTTTCTCTAATAATTTTCTTACTTTGCCTTCTATATCCATTATTTCCTCCTACTTAATATATATAAAAGAGTGGATTTTTATGCCACTCTTTCTCAAGACAGTTATATTATATCATAAATTTATTAATAAATACAAGTGTTTTTATAATTATTTATCTTCTATTATCTTTTTTAATTTATTAATTCTACTGAAAAGCAAAGTACATATCTCTTTTATTCTTCTATCTGTCATTTTAGTTATTCCTTGATATTTATGTAATAATTCATCAAATTCTTCCACAACGCCATCTAATTTATTCAAATCAAATCTTTTTAAATTTTTAATAAATGGTAGTATGTCATCAAAGTTATTAACATTATAGAAAAATCTTCCATTGCCATTAATTACTACCTCTTCTTCACTATAGTCTATTATATTTAATGATTCACCTGTATCAAATATTGGAGCAATGTCAATCCATTCTAAACTTTGTACATCTCTAATAATTCCAAAATTATTAAGGTGTCTGTCTTCATTTAGCATAATGTAATCTAAAATAAACATGTTTTCTATAGATTCTCTAGCATTTTTTATTTTATGTTCTTCTAATAAACTAATATATGTTTCATAAGCATTGTCTTTATCACAATTATTGTATAATATTTGATATGCTGATACTAGTTCAGTATTTTCATCTATAAAACATTCGCATTTAGATACTACTTTATCTTTGACTACTTCTATGGTATAAGGCGTGTATTTAAATCCTAGGCGCTCACTGATAATAGAAGCTAAAACTTCATTAAATGGTTGTAATACTTCATTTTTATAACCACCTTTTAATAAATATCTCTTATTATTTTCAATTATCCAGGTTTTTTTTAATCTACCATCGGTTGTATTATTTGGTGAAATTAAACTTATTTTAGTAGATGATTTGATGTTATTAGAAAAAGTAGCATCAATAAACTCAGTATCTTTGAAATTGTGATTAAAGAAATTAATATCTTTGTATTTTATATTTTCACTGTATGGCTTTAGCCAGTATTGATCAGACAGTGATAAGCCAAAAGCTTTATCTAATAATTCTATTGGTGCGAAAACATTTAATTTTGTTAGTAGTAAATCCAGATCATCTCTCCACAATGGAATACCTCTTCCTTTAAACCAACTAGATAATATTACCTTTATATCTTCTTTTTGATTATAAGCATTTTTTAAAATTATTGGAGCAAAATCGATATTATTAATATCATATACATTAGTAAATACTCCTAATGATGGTTCGTATTCAGCAGTTAAGACACAAGTATTCTTATTCATAAGTGTACATTTCATTCGGTT
Source organism: Paludibacteraceae bacterium (assembly GCA_963601985.1). Classification (GTDB taxonomy): domain Bacteria; phylum Bacillota_I; class Bacilli_A; order RF39; family UBA660; genus CAG-302. The sequence continues at coordinate 4,765 of CAVCHK010000146.1, read as the reverse complement.
TCACCTCTACGTTTATTTTATCATATTTTTGTTTTTTTGGCTACCTCTATATATAATTCCAATAGGTATCATTTAATCATAGAGACAAATGGCTCTATGATTTATCTTTGAAGACCTAGGCTTCAAAGAGAAGGGTGAAACTTTAGGTTCACCCTTACTTCAAAATGAAATTTCTATTTGCTTTTTTTATATTTTTGTTGTATAATTATTAGGCAGTGGTTATTCTTTATAATTCAATATATAATTTTTTATTTTTTAATTAACGATGAAAATATTATGAAAGGAGAAATTTAATGAATACGAAAATTATCCCTTTAGGGGGACTAGGTGAAGTCGGTAAAAATATGTATGTTACTGCATATAATGACGAAATTATCATAGTGGATGCTGGTGTTATGTTTCCTTCGGATGACCTTCTTGGTATTGATTATGTTATACCTGACGTTACCTTTTTAAAAGAAAATGAAAGTAAAATTAAGGCTTTAGTTATTACACATGGACATGAGGATCATATTGGTGGTATTCCGTTTTTACTTCAAATGGTTAATATTCCAAAGATATATGCCCCTAATAATGCTAAGGAACTTATTGAAAAGAAATTAGTTGAAAGAAATATTGTTTATAAGAATTTATTTGTTTATGATGAGAATACTGTGATTAAAACTAAGTATTTTAATATTGAATTTTTTAGAACAACCCACTCAATACCAGATTCTCATGGTCTTGCTATTGATACTCCAGATGGTACTATTGTTATGACAGGAGATTTTAAGTTTGATATGACCCCTATTGGGCCTATGTCTAATTTACATAAAATGGCAAAGATTGGTGAGAAGGGTGTAGCGGTACTTATGAGTGATTCTACTAATGCTCTTAGTCCTGGTGCTTCGCTTAGTGAATCAGTTGTTGATGAGAATTTAGGTGAAATTTTTGCCGCTAATAAGAATAATAGGATTATTCTTGCTACTTTTGCTTCTAATGTTTATAGAATTAAGCATATTATGGAGACTTGTCGTAAGAATAATAGAAAGATTGCTTTATTTGGTAGAAGTATGGAGAATATGGTTGATATTGCTATTAAATGTGGTTACTTTAAAGATAAGAGTATTATTATTACTGCTGAGGAGGCTAATCATATGAAACCTAGTGAGGTATGTCTTTTGTGTACTGGTAGCCAAGGTGAGCCTTTAGCGGCTTTATCGAGAATTGCTTCTGGTAGTCATAGGCAAATTACGCTTATGCCAGATGATGTTGTTATTTTCTCTTCTTCTCCTATTCCTGGTAATACTGCTTCGGTATCTAAAACTATTAATAAGTTATATAAAAAGGGTGTTAAGGTGTTTACTAACTCTATGACAGATATTCATTCTTCAGGACATGCTAATCAAGAGGAACTTAAACTTATGATTAGGTTATTTAAGCCTAAATACTTTGTTCCTTATCATGGTGAATATAGAATGCTTAAGATGCATGCTAATCTTGGAGTGATGTGCGGAGTTGATAATGGTAATACTTTTGTACTTGAAAATGGGGATGTTTTGTCTCTTAAGAAAAATGAGTTATATAGAGATGGTAAAGTACAGGCTGGAGAGATTTATGTTGATGGTTCTAGAATCGGGGATGTTGGTAATGCTGTTATTAAGGATAGAATTCTTATGAGTAATAATGGTATTTTGGTTATCATTGCTAATATTGATACGCATAATAAAGTTCTTATGGGTAGTCCCGCTATTACGACAAGGGGATATATTTTAGTTAATGAAAATATTGATTTGATTCGTGATATTCAACGTAGTGCCGAAGAAATTATTAATAAGGAACTTAAGAAGAAGGTATTTAATTTTAATGATATGAAGAGTGAGATTATTAATGGGCTTATTCCTATTTTGTCTGATAAGACCGGTAGGGTTCCTATTATTCTTCCAATTGTTATGGAAGTTAAGACTAATAAGATTGTTAATTAAAAATATATAATTAAAATAACTATTACTATAATAT
>CAVCHK010000146.1:0-2757 GCA_963601985.1 Paludibacteraceae bacterium | reverse complement strand
CTATAATATTGGTAATAGTTATTTTTATTAATATTAAATATATAGAATTTTAATATTTTATGTATTTTTCTATATAGCAATATGGGCTTTTAAAATTTTTATGAGAAAGACTATTTTTAGGCTTTCTCATTTTATGATAGAGACTATTATATAGGCTCTATCATACCACGGAAACCATAAACTTGTTTATAGTTTAAGTTGACAAGAGAATATAAAATATACTTTCTATATTATCTTATTATTAGTATTTGGCCTATGGATAGGAGATTTGATGATAGATTATTTAACTGTTTTAATCTGTCAATAGTAGTAGAATATTTTTTGGCTATACTGTATAGTGAATCTCCTTTCTTGACTGTGTATGTCGTCTCTAGATTGGTACCAGTTGGTATTAGTAACTTTTGATTTATTGATAATGTGTTAGTGGTTAAATTATTTATGCTTTTAATTTTATCGATAGTAGTAGAATATTTTTTGGCTATACTGTATAGTGAATCTCCTTTTTGGACTGTATAGCTAATGGTATTTTCTTTTTGCTTTACATCGCTTGATTTATCGCTGGGTAATTTTAGGATCTGACCTATAGATAGTATGTTACTTGTTAAGTTGTTTATTTTTTTTAATTCATCAACAGTAGTATTATATTTGGTAGCAATTGAGTATAGGGAATCTCCTTTCTTGACTGTGTATGTTGCATCTGGTAATAAGGTACTTGGTAGTTTTAGTAATTGACCTATCGATAGTATATTTGATGTTAAGTTGTTTATTTTTTTTAATTCATCTATGGTTGTGTTATTGGCTATGGCAATTGAGTATAGGGAGTCTCCTTTTTGTACGATGTAGATGTTTTCTTCTTCATATATTTCTTTAGTTGGAATGCGAAGTACTTCTCCTATTTGAAGGGTATTTGTGGTTAGGTTGTTTTCTTTTTTTAGTTCGTCAACGGTGGTACCTAGTTTGGCCGCTATAGAATATAGGGTATCTCCTTTCTGAACGACATAGGTATTGGTTATTAAGTCATCTGGAGCAGTGTAAGGAACTCCTATATAGTTTGCTACTGCGGATATTACGGCTTCTGCTAAGGCTTTATAGTTTTCTTTTAGAAACTGGACATCTTTGGTATTATCAATAAAGCCATACTCAACAATTAGTGGTTCTAGATTGCCGGTATTTCGATGAATGAAATAGTAGTCTTTAGAGGTATCACTTGGTAGTCTTCTTTGATAGTATTTTCTAGTTGTTTGTCCCGTAGAGGCAATATTTTCTAATATTCTTTTGGCGAGAGTATCTTTGTTTCTTAGGGCGTATATGACTTCGGCTCCTTCGCCACCCCCGAAGTCGTAGAATGTAGGCATTATAAATTACTTTATAATTATTGCTAATATTTACAATAAATGGTAAAATATATAACTAATTTACGGAGGTGTCTTATGTTAAAATTTATTTTAAATAACACTATTTTTGACTATTCTATTATCTTTTTGCTTTTTATAAATTTTGTATTAACAATAATAATAGATTTAAAGGAACAAAAAACAGAATTTAAAAATATATTTTTATTAGATAAAATTAAAATATGTGCAACGATAATAGCAATAATAATTGGTACAATTGAATTATATACAAAGTTTAAAAATTTTATTAATATAAGTATATATTTAATTATTCCTGCAATTCTTTTAATAAAAAATATATTTGATATTTATAAGAAAGAGCAATCTTTATCAACAGATAATAAATTTTCTAAACTACTATCAATGAATATTTTTGTTATATTCTTTTCTTCTGCTGCTGTTCCAGCTTACTATAAATCTTTAGCTTCACTAAACCATAATTTAAAAGAAATATTATTAATAATTTACCTAATAATGAGAATTATTCTATTTGTTTTCTTATTTCTTAATAATATAGCAATATTATTATCCAACATTAACATTTTAAAGCCATTTAAAATTAAAGATAATAGAATGGATGATAAATTTTATAAACTTAAAGATTATAATTTTCACTTTTATAGAAAATATAATTCTAAGCTTACTTTATACATTGATACCATTTTATATTTTTTATTAGGTATTCCAACTATTATTTATAATTTAGTCTGTGTTATTAGATTAAAACTTTACAAGTTCTTACTATTATTTAAAAATAACTTAATTAATACCATATGTAATATTAATAACAATAGTAATAAAATAATTAGAAAAATTACTAATATTTCAATCATTATTGCATTTTCCATTGTACATATCATAATAATTATAAATTCAGCCTTATTTTCTGATGAAATTACACAAATTTATGATTTCCTATCAACTGTTATATTAATTCCATTTATTTATGATAGTATTAAGTCTAAATCATAATTTTATACACTAAACTTATAAATTATTTCTACATTTTTGTCTTTATCAACAATTATTTTATCTACTAGTATAAATAATAATTCTCTAGTAGGTTTTTTCATACTAATTAATTCTTTTACTTTTTGTTTTATTTCTTCATCATTATATTTTTTAGGAACTTCATTAATAGAACTTTCTAATTCTTTTATTCTAGAGTTGTATGTTCTTATTAGATTTTCAGTGTTAGATGATAGTCTTGTATAAGTTTCAACTGAAATTATCCCATTATATTTGTCTTCATATAAGGTATCTATTTTTAGTTGTAGTTCTTTGATATTATTTTCTAATTTTTGTTTTTCTATAATCAAATTTTCTTTGTTATCCTTCTCACTTTTCACATTAAATATTAAAC
>CAVCHK010000145.1:0-2498 GCA_963601985.1 Paludibacteraceae bacterium | reverse complement strand
GATTTATCAAGCTATTATTTCTTTTATTTTATCAGGAATTTTATTTATATTTTTTACTTAATACTTTTTCTTTACCTACTAAAGTATTGTACTTTATATTTTTATTTATTATATCTTTATTATATATTTCTAATACTTGTGTTATTAATTCTATGAAGGATTTATATTCTTCTTTTGAATTATTTACTGTTTCTTTAATTAGCCAATTAGTAAATGTTTCATAGATAAAGTTATTTATATCTATTACTTTATTTGATAATTCTCTATTATATAAAGGAGATAAGATATAGTCTGTATCTATTAAGAAATCTTTAATATTACTTATAGTATTATACTTGGTTAAAATATTTGTAAGTTCATATAGATTGGATGTAAAATATAATTCTTTCATCTTTTCTTTGCCTACTATTTTTTCTATTATTTGGGCTATAATAAATGGATATTTATATGATGGTGTTATTTGGTAATCATTTTGTAATCTTTTACACATAATTTCTGTATAGCCTTCATTCAAGGCATTTCCTATATATATTTCTTTTTGGACTTGAAGAAAACCTATATGGCATTTATCTTTATCGTTTTTTCTTGTAGACATATGTAGTAATTCGTGTCTTATAATATCACAGTATCTTTCTTGAAATGGATAAATATTTATTTTGTTGTCATAATAGTCATAACTTCCTGATGTAAATAGTGTTATTAGGGTATTTATGAAACCTCTTTTTTCTTCAATAGTTAAAGAAGTTATATTTTGATAGAAAGAAGAGAGGTATTCTTTTTTTACTTCTTTAATTAGATTGTTATAGAAGTCTTCAATTAGAGGACGATAGTATTCATTTATAAAGGGGAATGTTTCTATTTTATTTATATTATGTAATATAATTGGTTTTTCTATTTCTATTGTTTGTTTCATTATATCCTCCATCTATATTCCTTATTATTAATAAGGGAAAGAAAAAGACTTTGATTAAGTCTTTGGTATTTAATATTGGTGACCTGTATGGAATTCGAATCCATGAATGTTGCCTTGAGAGGGCAATGTGTTAAGCCACTTCACCAACAGGCCATAATGTCTTTTTTTTAAGACATTATTATTTTATCATAGATATTTATTTTAATCAAGGGTATTTTTGTTTTATTTTTTAGGGATTTAGTTTGTATGGATTAGTTTGGGAACCATCTGAATTATCTTCATATATAGTTTCAGTTGAATTTAGATATAAAGTTGGAATAACATATTGTGAAGAAGATACAGTACCATTATAATTTACACGTCCTGTTGAAAATATGTGCCATGCGTAATTTGATGAAGAAGATCTTGGTGTTAAAAGTCAGTCATAACCTGCAGCTGAATTAGTAATAATGGACATTGGTTCTACTTAACCATATATTTGATTTGAATATACTGATTATGGGCTTAATTTATATGGATCACTTTGCGTGCCTGTATTTCCTTCTACGATAGTTTCTGCTTGATTTAAAAATAAAGTTGGAAAGACTGATTTTGCTTCGCATACAGAATCACCATATAAGTTTGTATTTACATATCCGCCATTATTTACATCCCATGCGTAAAAAGAATTGCCATAATTAGGTGTCAAAAACCAACTATTATACTCTCCAGAAGTTGTAACAATTGGATACATCCAACTATTATCAAGACAGTTCTTAGCACTATCACTAAAACTATATAATTTTTTCATACAAGGAGAAACATATCCATAATCAGACGCATATGCAAGTGCTATTTTCCCAGTCCATGATGTTTTTCTTCCTTCATATACTTCTGTTCCTCTTTCATTTGTATATACTTCATTTGCATATACTTCCGCACTATATACGCCTCCAAGAGACCACGCTACCTCTGCTATTTTAGTTCTTGTCGCATTATTCTTTATTCCAGTGTTAGTAAAATCACATGACGTTGTGGCCTTATATTGTCCATTATAGCATTTACCAGATTCGCTATTATAATATAAACTTCCACCCACAGATTCTGATTCATATCCTGGATTTAGTAGCTTCATCAAAGTGGAGTCTGACCACTCGTTTTCTCCATTTCCTGAGTTTATATCTGATGCTGAAGTATCCCATGAATAGTTTCCTATGGATTCATTTCTCATTATTTTAACTTTACCATCAAATACTCCTATTATTCTCCATAACTCACAAGTATCAGCTGTTTGATTGGAATAATCAGAACAATTAAAGTATATATAATTAGTTGTATTCGCTCCATAATATCTTATATTGCCACCATCAAATTCATCAGTTTCCCCTCCTAATCTATCGCCAACAAGTCCACCATCACTACAGGGAAACGAAAATGTATCACACCCACCATATTGATATGCTATACTATTAATTTGCACATTGGCTTTTTCTGAATTAGTATATAAATTAGTTATGTAGTCTGATAAAACAACTGTAGGTTCTGTTACTTTTGGTTTAGTATATACTTCTGTTACTAAAGTAATACCATCATCTACTATTAAATC
>CAVCHK010000144.1:0-2007 GCA_963601985.1 Paludibacteraceae bacterium | reverse complement strand
CATTTATACTATAAGTTGTAAAATAAATATAGAAAAAAGTGACAAAAATGTCACTTTATGAAATCCAATATCTATTTAATACTACAATTATCATATATGTAAACAAAACAAAGTAATAAATAACAAAAAATAAAGACAAATTAAACTTAGATAAAGTTTTTGTTATTTTTTTATTATATAATGGAATTAAAAATAAGGGTATTATTGGTATAAAATATCTTCCTTGAACGCCACCAATAGCCTTGATAGTTTTATATAATTCTCGTATTTCATGTAAATTATAATTATCAATGCCAGTATATCCAGTAACTCTTGCTGTCCAAGAAAACATTGATAGAACTACTAAAAAAATCATAACAATTCCTAGGAAATAAATAAAAATTAAATCTTTAATTGTAAATGGACTATTTTCAATATTCTCTGAATTGTATTCTTTCTCGGATTTAAAATTTATAAAACTAATAATTAGTACACTAAACAATACAAAAATAGTATATAACAACGAAGTGGGAGTATCAAACCATCCAAAATCACCAGTTAACTCTTCAATATATCCAAATTTATAAATATTAATACTACTAAGTATTAATTTAATTGAAGAAATAGGCTCTAGAAATGCTGCTATTAATATTCTTCCGTAACTTATTTTGCATAATACTTTTATAGCAATAATTAAAATAAATAATATAAAAATTATAAAGAATAATGTTATTTTTTTCTTATTATTTTTAATAAATTCATAATCTATCTTAAAGAAATGAAAATTTAAATTTAATTTGGAAATAGGTATTAAAAACACCAAGCAGCCTAATAAAGTATAAGGGACTTTTATCAATGCAATTATTATTAATAATATTAATAATAACATACAATCTTTTAAAGTTACATCTTTTTTATCAAACTTTAAATAAAATATATAAGAAATCAAATAAAAACTTATAGGTAATAAAACTGCATCATATGAAAATGATCCCATTTGCTGCAAACATATAGGAAGTAACATAATAGCCATCATTAATTCTTTTTTTATTGGTATTATTTTTAGAGCTTTATAGCAAACAAAAGAATAGAATAATACAGCCAAAAACTCAGCGAACGTTATACTTATAATAATAGGTAATTTAAATATTTCACAAATAAATATTCCAATTGCCTGTGGTAAATGTTTAATTAAAGTTATATTGGGAATATTATAATTTTCAGATATAGATAATCTATCTTTAAAATCAAAATATTCACTAATATTTACTTTTTCATTATAATTATGAGCAATTCTGCCAGTGTCACCAAAACCATTTGTTTCATTATAAAAGTCAACGTCCATATTCATTTCAGAATAAATCATATTGATATGAGTTAATTCATCAGGTATTTGATATAAAGGAAACAAAACTGAAAAAATAGTTCCAAATATAATAGAGTTAAACAAAAATAATTTAGGTAATTTTAAAGAAATTAAATTATCATTTTTTTTTGTTTTCTTTAATATAAAGACAATTAAAATTAAAAGCAAAGCAAATAAAACAGAGATTAGTGTTTTTAATAATATATCTTTTTTTACATAAGAAATATCATGAGTATCGTTAATTTTTATTTGTTCAACATGGAAAAGAGAATCATTATTATCGTCAGAATCAAAGTCTTCAATTAAAGCATTAATCTCTATCTTATTAATATTAGGTTCATTTATAACAAAGATTACTTTACCATCATTTAAAGTATTATAATCTCCACTATTATATTCAAAACTTTTAATATCATTTGACAAAGAGATTATAAAATTATCGTACTCGAATTCATCATTAACCTTTACTGATATTGTTGATATGTAATCATAATTATTATTTAATTCAAATGAATATTTATTTACAGAAATACCAATTGAATTTTTTTCACCAATATCATTCACTTCATTTTGTTCAATTAAATCCTGATTAATTATTTCGGAAGAATAATTGTCATCATTAAAAATCATAATATCAAATAATTTATTTAAAAATATTGATT
>CAVCHK010000143.1:0-12227 GCA_963601985.1 Paludibacteraceae bacterium | reverse complement strand
ATGTACGAAAGTGATAATTGGGACAAAATAGAAAAAATAGTAGTTGATTATTTTAATCATTAACTACTATTTTGCCCCGAAAAATTTTTTACACCCATTTTCAAATATAACACTTGAATATCACTACTATTTATGATATACTTAATCTGAAAGTAATAGAGGTGTATTATGAAAAGAAAAAGAGAAATAGCAGCCTTAGCTAAAGAGTACTATAGACAATATGAAATACTAAGAGATTTAAGTCCAGAAGTATTTGAACGAGCAATACTAGATATGTTTTATACCACAAGTCTAAATATTAATGAAATAGAAGAAAAATTAAAAGAAATGGTAAAAAGAAAAGGTGGTAAAATAGAAGTCAAATACACAGAGGAAGGCAAAAGTTATGTCAAAATAACCTGTGCAGAAAAAATATATTTATTAGTAATACTAATTGCCCTAATAATAATATTAATCACAATAACTTCATTACTCATTAAGTAAAATACATCCCACTTGACATAACAATAATGCTCTGCTATAATAAATAGCACCACTGAGAGGAGTATCAATATGAAAAAAAATATAATGTTTTCAGATAACATAAATATAATTTATGAAAATGATAATATAGAAGTATATAATGTAATATACAATACTGATAAAGGCTTTTATTTAAGAAGTGAAGAAGAAAACTATATAAAAAGATTACATATTCAAGATAGCCTACTTATAACATATTATAGTGATGAGTTTTTTAGAAAAAGCGTTATGAAAATTAAATTTATAAATATAGGAGATGGTTCTCTAGCTAAGAATACACCAGGTTTTTATATAGAAGGTAATTTATTAACTTATAATGAGGAAATGGCAAGAAAATATAACTTGGATGAAGAATTAGCAGAAGATCAAATAAAATTCAAAAAAAGAATAAAAGAAGAGCAATAAAATTGCTTTTCTTTTAAAAGTTAAGGAGTAGATATGAAAGATTTAGAAGTATATGCCAAAGAATATAATATTCCAATAATGCAAAAAGATGGTATATTATATTTAATAAAGTATATAAAAGATAACAACATAAAAAACATATTAGAAATAGGTAGTGCAATAGGCTATTCTGCTATAATGATGGCCAGTATAAATGAAAATATTTATGTAACCACTATTGAAAAAGATAAAGAAAGATATAATCTAGCAAAAAGAAATATAAAAAAATATAATTTAGAAAATCAAATAACCATTATATATGGAGATGCTACTACAGAAAAAATAGAAGGACTATACGATTTAATATTTATAGATGCCGCTAAAAGCAAAAATATACTTTTCTTTGAAAAATATAAAAATAACTTAAAAGAAAATGGAACTATCATAACAGATAACCTATCATTTCATGGCCTAGTTGAGGACAATACCAAAGTAATAACTAAAAACCAAAAAGGGATAGTAACTAAAATAAAACACTTCATAGAATTCTTAGATAATAATAAAGAATTTACAACAACATATATTCCAGTAGGAGATAAAATAGCTATATCAAGAAGGAGAATAGAAAATGAATAATTTAATAGTGGTTCCAAATAGTAAAGAAAATATATCAAAAATACTAAATAAAGATATAAAGGGATTAATTATCGGAATCAAAGACTTATCAACATATAATTTAGAATTAGAAATAGAAGAAGTTATAAATATATCAAATAGTACTGATAAGAAAATTATTATTGCAATGAATAAAATGATACACAATAAAGATATAGACAAAGTAAAAGAAGTATTAAATAAAATAAAAAATACCAATATATCTTCTATATTATTTTACGATGTAGGAATAATAAAACTTGCTAAAGATATGCATATAGATAAAGAATTAATAATAAGGCAAGAACACTTAAATGCAAGTATAAATAGTAATAATTTTTATTATAACAATAATGTAAATAGTACATACATAACCAGTGATATAACTAAAGATGAAATACTAGATATTAAAAGAAATACTAAATTAAATATCTATTATACAGTATATGGTAATTTGCAAATATTTTATTCTAGAAGGAAGTTATTATCAAGCTACTTTGAATATATAAAAATGAATATGAAAGATAATACCTACTATATATATGATAATGATAAAAAATACACTATTGTAGAAAAAAGTTATGGTACTATAATATATAGTCCAAAAGTAAACTTAATAAATCATATATCACTGCTTAATGATATAAATTTAGTAATAGATTTATCACTACAAAAAGATATAAATATAATAGACAAATTTATAAATAACGAAAAAGAAGAAAATACCTATGAAGGATTTTTTAATACTAAGACAATATATAAAGTAAAAGGTGATAAAAATGACTAAAAAAATAGAACTACTAGCTCCTGCTGGAAATGTAGAAAAACTAAAGTTTGCCTATCTTTATGGAGCAGATGCCGTCTATTTAGGAGGAAGAGACTATTCCCTTCGAGCTAATGCCAAAAACTTTAGTATAGAAGAAATAACTGAAGCAACAAACTATGCTCATAACATAGGTAAAAAAGTCTATGTAACAGTAAACATAGTATTTCATAGTGAAGATATAAAAGGATTAAAAGACTACTTAAAAGAACTAGAAAAGATTGGAGTAGATGCCATAATAGTATCTGACCCATCAGTAATAGATATAGTACAAAACAATAACATAGACCTAAAAATACATCTTTCAACTCAAGCATCTACCCTAAATTATGAATCAGTATTATTTTGGAAATCAAAAAAAGTAGAAAGAATAGTCCTAGCAAGAGAATTATCCAAAGAAGAAATAAAAGAAATAATAAATAAAACCAATATGGAAATAGAAACTTTTGTACATGGAGCTATGTGTTCATCATATTCAGGTAGATGCGTATTATCAAACTATTTTACTAATAGAGATGCTAATCGTGGTGGCTGTGCTCAAATATGCCGCTGGGAGTTCCCTTTGTATGATATGGATAATAATGAAATAAAAAGTAATATAAAATATACATCATCATCTAAAGACCTAATGATGGCTGAAAAAATAAAAGAAATGATAGATATAGGTATTATCTCTTTAAAAGTAGAAGGAAGAATGCGTAGTAATTATTACATAGCTACTGTTATCAATACCTATAGAAATATAATAGATGACTATTATGATAATAAACTTACAAAAGATAAAATAATATATTATCAAAAAATACTAGCAAGAGTGGCAAATAGGGAAGCAACAGTACAGTTTTGGGATAAATTACCCACTACTAATGAACAATATTATCTAGGAAGAAATGAAGCATCAAACCAAGATTTCTTAGGAATAGTAACAGATTATGACGAAAAAACTCATATAGTTACAATGACAGAAAGAAATTATTTCAAAACAGGAGATGAAGTAGAAATATTCGGTCCAAATATAACCCCATTTACCTTTATAATGCCTGATATATATGATACAGAAGGCAATAAAATAAACATAGGAAGACACCCAGAAGAAACATTAAAATTCAAATTAGATAAGAAAGTATATCCAAATGATATAATAAGAATAAAAATAAGTTAACAATTAAAATTTAATGAATATAATAAAAGTAAAATTATACTTGACAAAAGTATTAAAATTTAGTACAATTTTGAATTGTAAAAGAAAATTAATTTCATAAGAGAAAGAAGGAAACAAAAAATGACTGACAATAAAATATATCTAACTGATGAAGGTTTTCTTGAGTTAGAAGAAGAATTAAATGAATTAAAAAATGTTAGAAGACCAGAAGTAATAAAAGCACTAAAAGAAGCAAGAGCTTTAGGAGATTTATCAGAAAATGCCGATTATGATGCCGCTAGAACAGAACAAGCACAAGTAGAAGGCAGAATTCAAGAATTAGAAAAAATTATTGAAAATGCTCATATAATCAAAAAAGCATCTACAGATAAAGTAGGCTTAGGTACTACAGTAAAAATAAAATATATAGAAGATGATGAAATAGAAGAATATCGTATTGTAGGTTCAAAAGAAGCAGATCCATCAAACAATAAGATATCTAATGAAAGTCCAATAGCTAAAGCAATAATGAATGCTAAAATAGGAGATGTAAAAAAAGTAGCATCTCCAAATGGAGAATATGAAGTAGAAGTAATAGAAATTTGTTAGGGAGGTAAATTATGAAAAAACAAATAAACTATAAAGTAAGTGGAGAAGAGTGGAATAACGCTAAAGATAACGCGTTTAAAAAGGTATCAAAGAAAGCTAAAATAGATGGCTTTAGAGAAGGCAAAGTACCAAGAGGTGTATTTGAAAAAAAATATGGAACTAGTGATATTATAAATACCGCTATGGAAGATTTAATTGAAAAAAAATATACAGAAATATTACTAAAAGATAAATTAATTCCAATAATAGAACCAAAATTAGAAATAGTATCAAAAGATGATAACGGTTTTGAAGTAAATATAACAATCATTACAGATCCAGAAGTAAAATTAGGTAAATATAAAGGATTAAATGTAACAAAAGAAAAATTAGAAGTAACAAAAGAAGAAATAGCTCATGAAGTAGGACATATACTAGATAGATATGCAGAATTAGTATCAAAAGACGGCAAAGCAGAAGCAGGTGATACTGTTATTATCGACTTCAAAGGTTTCAAAAACAATGAAGAATTTCCTGGAGGTAGTGCCGAAGGCTATTCATTAGAATTAGGTAGTCATTCATTTATACCAGGCTTTGAAGAAGGTGTAATAGGAATGAAAAAAGAAGAAAGTAAAGATATAAAATTAACTTTTCCAGAAGACTATATGGCAAAAGATTTAGCAGGAGAAGAAGTAGTATTTAACGTAAATGTCCATGATATCAAAAAAAGAGTAGTACCAGAACTAGATGAAGAATTCTTCAAAGACTTAAATATGGAAGGTGTAACAAACAAAGAAGAATTAGATAAGACTATTAAAGAAGAAATAACCAAACAAAAAGAAAATCATATCGAAAATAAATTTATAGAAGACTTACTTGCTAAAGCAACAGATAATATGGAAATAGATTTAGATAAAGAATTAATAGAAGAAGAAGCAAACAAAATGTATATAGACTTTATCAAAAAACTAGAATCACAAGGAGTAAATGAAGAGTTATACTATGCTTACTCAGGAATGAAAAAAGAAGATATTATGAAAGACATAACAAAAGAATCAGAAATAAGACTTAAATATCGTTATCTATTAGAAGCAATAATTAAAGAAGAAAAAATAGAAATAAAAGATAAAGATGTCAAAGAAAAAATTACAAATATAGCAAAAGAATATGACTTAACAGAAGAAGAAGTAAAAAAAGAATTAGGCTCAAACGAAGTATTAAAATACAATATGGCTATGGAAAAAGCTATAGAAGTATTAAAAGAAAATAACTAGAAGGTGAATAAAATTGACAGTATTTAAAGCAGTAATATTAGGAATTATTCAGGGGATTGCGGAATTCTTACCAATATCATCTTCTGCTCACTTAATACTCATTCCATATTTAGTAGGATGGGAAGAATCAACACTGGCCTTTGATGTAGCTCTTCACTTTGGTACTATGATAGCAGTATTAACATTCTTTTTTAAAGATTGGTGGAACTTATTTATTGGGGCTATAAATGATGTAAAGGCAAAAAAACAAACAACTAATGGCAAGATGTTTTGGTACTTAATAGTGGCAACAATACCCGCTGCTATAGCAGGATTATTACTAGATGACTTAATAGAGACAGTAATAAGAAATAAAATATGGATAATAGCATTATCCCTTGCTATAATGGGCCTATTAATATATCTAGGAGATAAATGGGCTAGTAGACATTATAAAAAAGAAACAAAATTTGAAAATATAACACTAAAACAAGCAATAATAATAGGTATATCACAAGCTTTCGCAGTTATACCTGGCTTTTCAAGAAGTGGAACAACCATTTTAGCAGGAAGACTACAAGGAATATCAAAAGAAGCAATAACAAAATTTACTTTCCTATTATCAGTACCAGTAATATGCGGAGCAACAATATTAAAAGTAGGAGAATTAACATTTACAAAAGAAGTAATAATAGGAATAATAACATCATTTGCAATGGGTATATTAACAATAAAATTCCTACTAAACTATATTAAAAAACATGACTTCTCAATATTTGCCTTCTATAGAGTATTACTTGCATTAATAATTTTTATAAAATTAATATTATTCAAATAATATTAATTCTCTGCTGACTTAGTATAGTGGTAGTACAGAAGCATGGTAAGCTTCAGGGGTAAGTTCAATTCTTACATTCAGCACCAGATTGATAGGAAACTCGAACTTTTTCGAGTAAAAAATAAAAAATAAAACGACTTGCTAAAAAGCCGTTTTTATGTCATTATGTATATAGATGAAGAAATCTTCAAAAATATTAAAGGAACACTTAATGCTGCATGTTGAGTGTAGCCGATTTAATCAGTTCCACCTAAATCATTGCTGAGTTAGGCGGATTTCTTTTATATTAATACCATAAATAGTAAAAGGAAGATAATTATTACTAGAGATAGAATTAAAAAATCCTTCTTGTTCATATTCTCGACTCCCTTCTTTTAAGAAGTTTAGCGTATGCCCAACTATCAAATGTTCCTATATAAAATTATAGTAAACATTTGTTCATTGTACAAGACTTATTTCCCAAAGCTGAAAGTTCGGGAACTATGGATTTTATTTAACACAATTAATAATCCTAGTGACTTTTCATCAAAAATTTGATACAATAAAGAAGAGGTAAAGATATGAAAAAAATAAAAAAATACATTATACCACTATTAACAATAATACTATTATTAATAGTAGAATACTATAATATAGATATAAACAATATTATAAATAAAACTACCGCTACAACTGAAACAATACCAAAATTAGAAGATGCACTAAATTATAACAATAAATCATATGTTATAATAAATGATAATGAACCTTATTTTAAAGAAGAAGAAAAAACAACTACTTCATTCGAAGAATATAAAGAATTAGATAGCCTAGGAAGATGTACTCTAGCATATGCAAATATAGACAAAAGTATGATGCCAACAGAAAAAAGGACAAGTATAGGAAGCATTAAACCAACTGGATGGCATACTATTAAATATGATATAGTAGATGGAAAATACTTATACAATAGATGCCATCTAATAGGATACCAACTAACAGGAGAAAATGCCAATGAAAAAAATCTAATTACGTGTACTAGAAGTATGAACACAATAGGTATGTTAGAATTTGAAAATAAAGTAGCCAAATATATTAAAGAAACAAATAATCACGTATTATATAGAGTAACCCCTGTATTTGAAGGAAATAATCTATTAGCAACAGGAGTAGAGATGGAAGCTTTATCTATCGAGGATAATGGAGAAGGAATAAAATTCAATGTTTTCGTCTATAACATAGAAGACGGTATAATAATAGATTACAAAACAGGAGATAGTAAACTAGCTAATGAAAAAGATATAGAATAACTATTCCATATCTTTTTTAAGTTTTAATGTCTTACAAACAGGTATTTCCATATCTTTTAAATCATCATCTTCCATTAAAGAAAGACTATTACTTCTACAAATTTCATTATTCATAGTGGTATTTAAAGAAATCTGTTTCAAAACCCTAATCTGATCTTTACTATCAAGTAGATAAAAATATTTAATAATTTTCTCTTCTTTAGACATAATCTCATTAGAAGAATTACGCGTATTAGTCTCTGTAATAGTATCAACTTCCGCTATAGCATCTTTAACTTTATCCTTATCAGTAGTAACACCATTCTTATCCAAACGACTAATAACAAACTCCATATTATAATCAGCCTCATGATTCCTAGTCTCAATTCTTTTTCTTTTTTGAGATGCATATACAAATGAAGAAAGACCTATAGCACCACCAGTTATTCCAGCAGTCCAAGCAAAGTTAACTAAATTAAAATCTAGCATATTAAGACCAAAAACACTACCTAAAGCAATAGCTAAAGCACTACTACCAATTAATAGTTGTCCTATAGCTTCTCTTTTATGATCAAACTTCTCATTATAATTATCTATTTCTACTTCAAGATCACAATTATTATTTTCAATATCTTTCATACTATCCCTCCTTTTTGGGTAAAGATATAATACCACAAAAGAAAAAAAATAGCAAATATTTTCTATATTTAATAAAAAGTATTTAAAAAAAACCAAATATGTAGTAAAATGTATATAGGTGATAAATAATGCATATGTATGTAGTAGAATACTTAAACGAAAATGAATTCAACAAAAAAACAAGAGCACTAAAAAAATATAATATGCTCGCATATAAAAAATTAATATTTGATTGTGTACCAAAACTACGTGATGGTAACTTCCAAGGAGTAGCAGTATCTAAAAATAGTAAAGAAGGTATTATGAAATATGAATATAAACTACCAACAGATAGAATGTTCTCCCAAGTTCATGGTGACATAGTTCTTCATTATACCATCTATGAAAATCAAAAACTAATCATGCTTGATACAATTACCCCAGAAGAAATACTAAGTGAAGGACATCAAAAAGAACTAACAACATATAAAGGAGTAATGGTATCAAAATCCCATGCTGAAAGAGATATGTTCAAAATAAACTTACTAAATAGTATGAATAAAAATGGTTTCTTAAATAACAAAGCCCTAATAATTATAGGTTCAATATTATTAATACTAATTATTATACTACTAATATTTATCTTAAAATAAAAAATATTCACATAACTATTGTGAATATTTTCATATTTCTCTCATATTATCAGCATTCTTATAAGGATCATCAGGATCAATATAATCAACAAATAAAATCCCCTTCAAATGATCAAGTTCATGCTGAAAAGCAATAGCCAAATCTTCACGAACACGATATTTAATCAAATTACCATCCATATCATATGCTTCAACCGAAATTCTTGCATGTCTAGGTACAATACCCTCAACCTCACGATTAACACTCAAACATCCTTCACCTTCGCCAGCATAAATCATCTCTTCAGAATAAGATATAACCTTAGGATTAATAAGAATATAATCCTCAAATACCCCATCACTTTTCTCATAACAAATAACAAAAAAATTCTTATTAATACCAAGTTGAGGAGCCGCTAAACCCATACCAGGTCTTAAATCATACTTCTTAGAATATTTCTCAATTTGAGAATATCTTAAATGTTTAAGCATTTCAGGTATAATATCTTTATATTCCTCGCACAAAGGAAACTCAACATCAATATTTTCTGCTCTAATGTGAGGATCTTTTTCATCTAAAATATCTTTTGTTCTAAGCATAAAAATCATTCCTTCCAAAAGATATTTTAACACAAAACTAAAAAAAAGGGAAGAAATTTTCCCTAAAACATTATGCAGCTACTCTAGAGCCAATTATAATAACAAGTAAAATAAATAACACAAGTACAATAGCGGCACTATTTCCATAAGAAGAACTATAACCATATCCCATAGTAGGATAACCATAACTCATATTATTATATGAACCACATCCACAGCTATTACCATATCCACCGTAATAATACATAAATATACCTCCTTTACGTGATATCTAATATAGTTTATGGATTAATATACATTATGTACCTACACCCGCCTACAAAATAAGCATATTGACAAATAAAACAAACTGACATATAATATATAACACAAGGAGAGAAATGAAAATGAAAAAAAAATATTATGAAGTAAAATTAGTAAATGATGAAACAAAAAAATTCAAAGTAATATGTGACTTTACACTTCTAGGTATTAGAGAAATCATAACTAACAAAATGATATCAATGGAATGTCCTCATATTGCTTGTATAAATAACTATGGCTTAACCTGTGAAAATTCATTTACAGAACTGCCAAAAGAAATAGCAGAAGACTATAAAAGAAGAATTACATCAAACAAAGAATTAAAAGAAGAATATAAAAGTTACTTAAAAGAAGTAGAAGAAAAATCATTTAAAAAATTCGATGAAATTCTTATAAGTTATAAAGGCCAAAAGAAACGTAAACTTACAAGATAGAATAAGATAGAATAAAATATAAATAATTGCATAACTTTTACTAGGTGATACAATGAAAAAAATATTAATATTTATATTACTCTGTCTTTTTTTAATACCAATAAACAAAGCATATGGCGAAATAAACCTAGCAGAAAATGCTAAATCTGCTATTATGATTGAAGCATCAACTGGAGAAATATTATTTCAAAAGAATGCTTATGAAAAATTACCACCTGCTTCAATGACAAAAATGATGAGTATGCTCTTAATAATGGAAGAGATTGAAAAAGGCAATTTAAAATGGGATGAAATGATAACAGCATCTGATAAAGCATCAAGTATGGGTGGTAGTCAAATATTCTTAAAAGCAGGAGAGAAAATGAATGTTACAGATATGCTAAAAGGAATAGCCATTGCTTCAGGAAATGATGCTACTGTAGCTATGGCTGAGAGAATATCGGGAACCGAAGAAGAGTTTGTAAAGAGAATGAATACAAAAGGTAAAGAATTAGGCCTTAAGAATACTAATTTTGTAAATGCCACAGGATTAGATACCGATAATCACTATTCAAGTGCCTATGATATGGCTCTTATTGCTAAAGAGTTAGTAAAACACAATAAAATATTGGAATTTACTTCAACTTATGAAGATTACTTAAGAAAAGATACAAAAAATCCTTTTTGGCTCGTTAATACCAATAAACTAGTAAAATTCTATAGTGGAGTTGATGGATTAAAGACAGGTTTTACAAGTGATGCCGGCTACTGTCTAACCTCTACAGCCAAAAAAGACAATATGCGCCTTATTACAGTAGTAATGAACGAGGAAACAGCAGCTAAAAGAAGTAGTGATACTACACAAATGCTAGATTATGGCTTTAATACATATACAGTTAAAACCATAATAGACACCAAAAAAGCAATAGGTAAAGTAGATGTCTTTCTAGGAAATGAAAAAAATATAGATATAACTTCTTCTGAAGAAGTAACTATTCTTAAGAAGAAGACTGAAGAAGATAGAAATATAATCTATAAAGTAAATGTACAAACGCTTACCGCTCCTATTAAGAAGGGTGATAAAGTAGGTACAATAGATATACTAGAAGATGGAAAAATAATTTCTACTATTCCCGCTACAGTAGCAAAAGACGTAAATAAAGCAAATATATTCAAAATATTTATCCGTACAGCAGCTAATATTATTAGAGGAGATTTAAAGTTTTAAATCTTCTTTTTTGTTTTTTTGATAGTTATTATAATAAGAGTTTTCTTGATTATTTTTATATTTTAGATTGCGTACAAAGCCTATGGCATGGTATAATAAATGCAAATTGGAGTGATTATAAGTGGGTAAAATATCAAATGTTTTGTATATGATTGATCTATTAAATACAGGTAACATTTATACAATAAAAGAATTATCTCAAAAAATAGGAGTAACTGAAAGAATGATTCGTTATTATAAGAATGAAATATGTAATAATGGTATAATGATTGAATCTTTCAAAGGCCCAAATGGTGGATATTTTATGATAGATAAAATTAAAAATTATACAAATATAAATAAATATGATATTCAATTATTAAATAATATTGATGTGTTTTTATGTAAAAACAATTTTAAATATATAGATAAATATAAAGACTTTTTAGATAAATCTAAAAAAATGTATTCAATATGTGAAGAAAAAAGTAAATATATTTTTAATATTGATATAAATTCAGTTGGGGAAATAGAAAAAATTATTGATTCTGCGATAAGAAAAAATGAAAAAATCGATATTGTTTATAACACAGTTGATGGAGGACTATCAAAAAGAACAATTCACCCATTAAATCTATTTAAATATAAGAATGAATATTATGTAACTGCTTTTTGCGAACTAAGAAATGATATTCGTCATTTTGAAATAAACAGAATTGTAAGTATAAAATAGAAAAGACAGAATATTTCCTTTTTTTGTGTTATAATGAATTTAATGAGAGTTGCTGAAAATAAATAAAAAATATACTTTAATTGCTTTTAATAGTGTTATACTTGACTCAGTGGGAAGATTGCTTAATAGAAAATTTAGTATGAAAATATATAAAAGCTAATAACTGGAACTTTTGTTAGGGAGGTAAACATTATGCGTAATGAATTATATGATAATTTCAAAAAGTCATTAGAACAAAAATATAATGCTG
>CAVCHK010000142.1:8372-10407 GCA_963601985.1 Paludibacteraceae bacterium | reverse complement strand
GGGGTAGGTAGAGCTATTTTACTTATTAGTAATATTTCTCTTAATTATAGTTTGGAACCTTTTTATTATGTTGGTGCTTTTGTGGGTAGTATACTAGTATTTTTACTTTATTCTTTTGTTAGAAAATGTAATAGTATTACTTGGAATATTGTTTTTGGTTTCTTTGTTTTTAGTGTGTTTTTATATTTTACTTCTATGAATAGTTTTGTTATGAAAATATATGCTTTTATTTTAGGAGTTTGTATGACTATGGGTATGTGTAGTATGTATTATATTTTAGGTGTTATTAGTAAGAAGTATTGGAATTATGATTATGTTAAGTATAATGTAGTTATTATTGATATTATTGGTTGTTGTTTTGGTGCTTTACTTGGTAATTATATGTATGTTTTAAATGATATATGGATTACTAATATTATTGTTATTATTTCTGTTTTAATTGTGGTTATTTTACTTATTTTATCTCCTTTACTTATTATTACTTTTTTTAATGATAAATGGGATGAGGATAGTACTAGGGGATTAATTGATAATCTTAATGTTAGGAAATTTATGAAGTATAATCTTACTAATAAAGAAATTTTAGTATGTAATTATTTACTTGATAATTTAACTGTTAGACAGATTGCTATTAATATGAATATTAGTGAAAATACTGTTAAGTTTTATAAAAAACAGATATTTGAAAAGCTTAGTATTTCTTCTAAGGATGAGATATTTAAACTAATTAAATAAAAATTATTAATCTACCCTCTAATGTGGGTTGATTTTTTTTGTCGTTTTTTGTATAATTGATGTATAAAGTCTAAAATAAGGGAGAGTTTATTTTGATTTTATATCTATTTATATATTAATGAGGAGGTGAATTTATATGAAGAAGAAAAATCAAGGTTTAATTGCTTTAGTTTTGTTATTAGTTGTGGCTATTGGTGTTGGTTTTGCCGCTGGACCATTAACTGATGTGGTTACTATAAATGGTAAGGCTAGTGCTGCTACTGACTTTGATATTCAGTTTAGTACTGAAACTGCTATTACTACTGATACTAATTATGCTAAGGAATCAAGAAAAAATGATGCTCAGGATAACATTGAAGTAGAAGGTGCTTATACTGATATAAATACTGCTACTATTACTGTTTCTAATTTAAAGCATGTTGGAGATTATGCTAGTGCTACTTTTACTGTAATTAATAAGAGCTCTGATGTTGCTGCTAAAGTAGAGGCTGCTGTTAGCAGTGCTATTACTGATGCCGAACATTATAAAGTTGAAGTTACTATGGGAACAGGAGCTGATAGTGTTGCTGCTAATGAAGGCACTACTACTGTAACTGTAAAGGTTAGTTTAATTAAGGCATTTATTGATAGTGATGAAGCTAAGACAGATCAGACATTTACTGTAACAGTTACTGGTACTGCTATTGAGTAGTAATGATATTTATTAGAAATTAGTTAAGGAGGAAATATTGTGGTTAAGAATAGAAATTTAGCTATTGGTTATTTGTTAGTTCTTATTATATTTTTTCTTCTTAATCTATTTGTAATAAATATTACATCTAGGATTGAATTATTACCTATATTTGTTTTTATATTTATTATTTCTAGATTATTTTTTAAATATAGAAGATGTAGTGGTTATAATAAAAATAGTGTTATATTGGTAATGGTTTTAGTGGGTATTTTACAAATTGGTATTTATTACATTATTGGTTTATTTAATGGCTTTTCTAACAATGCTATTTTGATGAGTATTAATAGGTTTTTTATGGTTATATTACCTTTAATTATTATGCTTATTATTATTGAGTATTTGAGATATCAAATGGTTAGTAAGGAAGAGATTAAGTTATTTGAAGTATTATGTATTATTTTATTTGTTTTAATGGATGTTAATTTATTTGGTACTTCAGTTAATTTTAGGAATTTGAATTCTACTATTGAGTTTTTTGGTATTGTACTTTTTCCTAGTATTGTTAATAATGTTGTATTTAGTAAGATTACTGTTAAATATGGATATAAACCTATTATTGTATATAGG
>CAVCHK010000142.1:0-8344 GCA_963601985.1 Paludibacteraceae bacterium | reverse complement strand
TATTATTCCTAATATGAATGTTCTTCTTAGATCAGTAAGTAGAATAGTTATTCCTCTTATTATATATTTACTTATATCTTATATGTTTGATAGGGTTACTTTTGAGAATATTGTTAGGAAGAAGAGGAGAGTTGGTATTGGGACTTGTATATTGATTGTTATTATTTTACTTATGAGTGCTCTTATCTCTTGTGCTTTTAGGTATGGTGTAATAGCGGTTGGTTCTGGTTCTATGACTGGTAGTATTAATGTTGGGGATGCTGTTATATTTGAGAGGTATGATAAACAGAGGCTTGAGATAGGGGATATTATTATTTATAATAAGAATGATAAGAATATTATTCATAGGATAGTGGAGATTGGTATATTTAATGATGATTATGTGTATGTAACTAAGGGAGATATGAATAAGTATGTTGATAGTGGTTATGTATATAGGAAAGATATTGTAGGTGTTGTTAATAAGAGAATTCGTTATCTTGGGTTGCCTTCAATATGGGTTAGGTCTTTATTTGATAATTAGAAGTGAAAAGGAGGTAAGAATATGAATAGGAAACAGATTAATAAGATAATTAGTGAAACTAGAAAAAGAAGTAAAAAGATTAAAGTATTTATTATTCTTATTGTTTTTGCTATGCTTATTGGTTCTCTTTTGATTTTTATCTCAGTTAATGAGGATGTTAATTATTATCTTCATTATGATGAGTCTAGTGATTTGGATTATAGGGTTTATTTGAAAGATAATGATTATTTTGGTGAATATTTAGGTAAGGGTAATCAGTATATTGCTAGTTTGATTGATTATATTGAGGCTGATTTTAATTATAAGCTTTCTATTGTAGAGGATGTTGATTTTTCGTATTATTATTATATTGAGTCTACTTTACTTGTACTTGATAGTAATGATAAGAAGTTATATGAGAAGATTGATACTATTACTCCTAAGGAAAGTGTTAGTAATGTTATTAATAATTCTTTTGTAGTTAATAAGAGTGTTAAGCTTGATTATAATTATTATAATGGTATTGCTAATGGTTTTATTAAGAAATATAATCTTACTGGTACTCATAGTACGGTTACTTTGAAATTACATGTTGGGGTTAAGGGTAATTGTGATAAGTTTAAGGATGATTTACTTGATGATGCTGTTATATCTATGAATATTCCTCTTACTACTAATACTGTTAATATTGATATGAATTATGTTCTTAATAATGGTACTGATAAGCTTATTGAATGTAGTGATGTTGATTATATTAATGTTAAGTTACTTATTTTGGGTATTGGCTTTTTGGTTAGTATGGTTTGTATGTCTATTTATATTGCTATTTATAGTCATAAGACTAAGAGTAGTTATACGGAGTATAATAGGGGGTTAAAAGCGATATTTAATAATTATGGGCAATATATATCTAAGATTAAAACTGAACTTAAGTATGATGAGTTTCAAATTGTTTTAGTTGAGGAGTTCGAGGATTTGTTTGAGGTTAGGAATTCTTCTTTTTCTCCAATATTATTTAGTCAAGATCAGTCTAAGACTAGGAGTGTATTTATGGTACCTACTAATAGTGGACTTGTATATGTTTATTATTATTCTATTAGTAAGTTTATAAAGGATAAAGATGTATATGAAGAAGAAGATTAGTAGTAAGAAGTTATTAGTGGTATTATGTCTTTTACTAGTTTTCTTTATTAATATTGGTTATTCTGCTTGTATAAGTTCTCTTAATGTGGTAGGTACTGTTAGTGCTATTAAGTATGATGATATTTTTGTGAGTGAATTTTATATTAGTGATTATAATGAGACTAGTTTAGTGGAACTTGAGAATTATAGTGGTCTTAGTACTATTACTAAAGTTAATTTTTCTGATTCGGATTATGCTTATGTTACTTATACGGTTACTATCTCTAATGGTACTGATTATATTCAGAAGTTTAATGGGGAAGTTTTTAATTCTTCAGATGATGTTAAGAATGTTATTGGTTATGAACTTAGTGAGGGTATAGAGAAGGGTAATTTTTTGATGCCTGGAGAGAGTACTACTTTTAAGCTTACTTATAAGTATGTTAATACTTATAATAGTGGGGATTATGATTTGCTTATGAATTTTGATTTTACTTCTTGTGGTGATGTTTCTTATGAACTTTTTACTAAAGAGGTTGATCTTACTGGTATTGATAGAGCACCAGTTAAGCTTGTAGTGGCTAATAATGGGGATAGTGCTGTTAATTATTCTTTGAGTAGTGATAATGATAAGTTTTTACTTACGGATAAGGATGGTAATGCTTTGTCTGATTTTACTATTGGTGCGAATAGTAAAGAGGATGTTATTGTTTATCTTTCTAAGAAATCTAGTGTTATTTATTATGTTACGAATTATAAAACGAATATTTCTTTATCTTATGATACTGTTAGTTATAGTTTTGATACGGTTAATATTACTACTAATATTAGTGAGGGATATGAGGATATTACTGTTCCTCAAATTGGGCCTGTTTCTTTGAATATTAGTAATACTAATGGTACTTTTACCGCTAATTGGTCTAATTTGGATAGTGGCAATTGTGCCCCTGTGACTAGTTATACGGTACTTCTTTATAAGAGTGATGGTACTTTGGTTAAAAGTGTTACTACTGGTGGTGATAGTACTAGTTATACTTTTACTGGTATGGCTGAAGGGGATTATTATGCTATTGTATATGGCATTGATGAGGCTCTTAATAATGGTGAGAGTTATATTAGTAGTGCTACTGTGGATAATACTAATTGTAGGAAGAGTGCTACGACGAATATGAAATGGTTATTTAATATTACTTATAATTTGAGTAGTGTTTCTAAGAGTGGTCCTGATACTGCTTATAGGGGTGAGAAGGTTACTATTACGCTTAATGCTTCTAGTAATAAGAGATTTGATAGTACTCCTACGATTACTGATAGTAGTGGTAATGCTTTGGATAGTAGTGAGTATTCTATAAATACTAGTAGTTCTTCTAGCGGTACTATTACTATTAATTCTATGTCTAAGGATATTATTATTAATGCTAGTGCTTCTACAACTTGTTTAATCGAGGGAAGTAGGGTTTTACTTAGAAATGGTGAATATAAGAATATTGAAGATATTGGTTATGATGATTTATTGATGGTATATAATCATGAGATTGGTGAATTTAATGGTGAATATCCGATATGGATTGAAAGTGGTAATGTTACTGATAGTTATTTGGTTATTAATTTTAGTGATGGTACTTCTTTGAGGACTGTTGGGTCGCATACGGTATTTAGTGTTGATAAGAATAGGTATGTTGATGTTACTAATCGTGATGAGCTTGATGTTGGTAGTAGAGTTTTTAAGGTAGATAATGTTGGGGATGTGTATTCTTTTAGGGTTGTTAGTGTTACTTCTATTGAGACTAGATATGAGAGGGTTAGGTATTATGATGTTGTATCTACTAGGTATTATAATATTATTGCTGATGATGTTCTTACTAATGATGGTAGAGTAGGTCTTGTTAATTTTTATGAGTTTAAAGATAATGCTTTATGGAGTGATAGGTGTAAAGAGGACATTGTTTATAGTGATTATATTGATTATAATAGGGATATGAGTTTTGTTCCGTATTATTTATACCATGGTCTTAGAGCGTGGGATGGGGCTTTTATTGTTAAGTATAATTATATGTCTAAAGAGGACTTTTTAGGTGTATTTAGTAATCTTTTACTTAATAGTGATATGATGCGTAGTCCTATTACTGACTTTGGTGGTGATAGGGTATGGATGGTTACTACTAGTGATGATGTTGTTATAAATAAGAATGATTTCTTGTATAAAGAGGGTAGTAAGTATGTTTTGAAAGAGCCTTTAGTTAAGGATGGTTTTGCTTATTGGTATAATGCTAGTGATGGTAAGCGTTATAAGGCTGGTGATACTATTGTTGTTTATCATGGTATGCATTTTGAGGCTGTTTATGAGTAATGTTTAGTCAATTAATGTGGTTATATATTTTCACTTCACATATTATATTTTAGATGTGAGGTGAATTTTTTTATGGATAATGTCTTTGATAGGGCTATGGAAAATCAGAGGATTAGGAATAGGCTTATGCAGGCTGGTATTTATCCTGGAATGGGGCCGACGGGACCTAAGGGTGATAAGGGAGATGGTATTAATATTCTTGGGGATTATGATAGTTATGAAGCTCTTGTAAGGGATCATCCTTTTGGTAAATGTGGAGATTGTTATCTTATTGGTGGTATTTTGTATGTTTGGAATGATAGGGATAATACTTGGGATAAGATTGGTAGTATAGAAGGGCCTCCTGGAAAGAGTGATAGGATTTGTATTGGTACTGTTAGTAGTGGTGATGAGGCTAGTATTATTGATAATTTTGATGGTGAGGTTCATACTTTGGATTTTGTTATTCCTAAGGGTGATAAAGGAGATATTGGTCCAAAAGGTGATATTGGCCCTCGAGGAGAGAGGGGAATTGTTGGACCTCCAGGAGAGAAGGGTGAAATAGGGCCAACGGGACCTAAGGGTGATAATGGTACTATGGGTCCTACTTCTTATAGTGTAGTTGCTTTTGCTAGTTATAAGGATAGTACGGGCTCTGGCACTAGTTCTATTACGACAATGAGAGTTATTCCTGGTAATTCGGATGTTATTGTTATTCCTGATGATAAGAAGATTAGTTTTTTGAAGACTGGGGTATTTGAGATTACTTTATGTGGTAGGATATCTGGTGTTACTAGTGATAGTGGTGGTAATTTTTATTTGTATAATACTTCTACTAATGAGAAGGTTAGTGATATGAATTTTGTTTTGGATAAGGGAAGTACTGCAGATATGGATTTTTCTGAGATTAATATTACGGATATTTATGCTGGTAGTAATTTGGAAGTTAGAACGGAAATTACTGGTAATGCTTCGGGTAATGTTTCTTTTTCTATGATTAATATTATTGTTAAGGGATATGTAATGTAAATGATAATTTTAAAACGAATAATAGTTTTTATGTCTATTATTCGTTATTTTTTAATTACATTTTATGAAGCTGTTTTGCTAATAAGTTTTGGCTTTGAAAATGTACCGTTAGAATATTCAATTTCGAATGTAGCTTTTTCTTCTGTATTTTCTTTACCACATTGTGCACCACAGCCTTCGGTGTTTAGAGTTATAATATTATTATTTGTCTTATATGATTTTATGAAATATCCTTCTAAATCGTTTGAAGTATCAAATTTTAGTATTGCTGAATTTGAATCTACATTATATATGGTTAATATTGTTCCACTTGTAGTACTTGACATAATGATAACATTTTTATCAAAGATTTCATAAGATTCTATATCATAACCATTATCTTTTTTGACATCTACACCATTAATTGTTAAAGTACTTGCGTTGCATACCATATCTTCAGTCTTTTGCTCTACTTTAACTGTAATTCCATTAAATGTTGTTTCAGAATTACTACAATTAAGATTATCTACTAATTTTGTTTGAATTGAATTATTATAATCATTTGTATTTTCGTTAGTTTGTTTGTCATTGTTTGTTGTATTTGTCTTTATACTAATGGTTTCTGTTGCAAATAAAATGCATATTCCCGCTAAAAGAATTATTATTACTATTAGTAATACTATAACTATTTTATTATTATTTTGACTATTCAATTTCTTTACTCCTTTCTTATTATAAGAATACCATATTTTTATCTTTTTTTCTATATTATAATACAATGTGTTTATTATTTTTTAATTAATGTAAAGTAGATGGTAATTTAGTTATTACTTTGATATAATGTAGTAGCATTGATTGACTTACCATGTGTTGATGTTTAAAATTTGGTCGATAATTTATATTTTTAGGTAAGAGAAATATATCTATTCGAGTGTGCTTTTATGGGTATACTCTTTTATTTTTTTTAAGGTAGGAAAATGAATAATAATGGATTTCAAAATGAGAGGAATTTTGTGGAGCTTTTTAATAATAAGTATTTGTATGAACTTGATGAGAGGTCTATAGTGTTTTTAAAATAACTATTTGGGGAAGTTATTGATGATGAGGAGAAGATTATTTCTTGGAAAAATAAAATGGTTCAGAAGGTTGATATTTTTATTAGATATAAAAATTATGTTAAAAGTGTTAGTTTGAAATGTGGGCATAATAATTCTATTCATCAGGAGCAAGTACAAGAGTTTAAGAAATATTTAAGTTAACTAGGTATTCCATATAAAATAGCGGATAAATATTTTAGTTATCATTATGATTATATGTTAAAGGAGAATGGGAAAAGGGATTTTTCTAAAATACTTAGTAGTATAGAATATAAGGAGATATATCAATCTGATATTGATATATTTAATGAGTATATTAATAAAACTAAAATAATTGTTAATAAGGTGGACAGATTTATTGTTAGGGGAAGGAATTCTAATTTTGATATTGATGCTTTAATAAGTGGTGTTCCTTCTAATTATGTGTGGATTATGAAATATGATATATATGATCTTGTTTTATCTAAAAGGTGTTTAGAGTTTACTTCTTCTCATATTGCGTGTATGACACTTGGTCCTAGAAAAAGAAATATAGATGGGACTTCTAGTAATAGGGGAGATAGGTATGTTGTATGCGCGAGGTGGAATAATTTGAGGGAAGATATTATTAATTTTAAGATTAATAGTAGGTAGTTTGATACTTATATTTAGTAAGGGTTTTGATTGACGGGGGACTCTCCTCTTTTCGCTCCATAAAAAAACACCATTTGGTGTTTGTTTTTTAATGGAGCAAGTGTCGTAGTTATTTACAACTTTTTCCAATACACGAAGTAATATATAAATATCAACCCAATATTATTTTAGCATATAATAAGTATTTTTACCAGTGCCTGATTGGATTAAAGTATTATTGCTTATCATATTGTTTAAAATATCAATAGCTCTAGTTTTAGATACATCAAGTAATGATTCTACTATTATTCTATTTATTTTATTATATTTCTTTAAATATTCAATAATTTGTTCTTCTTGTGTTAAATTAGTTGGTAGAGTTTTGACATTATCATTTTCAATATAATTGACATTATATAAAGTTACTTTGAATACATTTTCGGTATTCAATATTAATGGTTGCTTATCAAAGCCTTTATATGATTCAATGATTCTTCCAATACCAGTTCCAAAACTTTCTACGTATTTTAATCTATAAAATATATTTGCTAAATTAGGATTTCTTGATTCGGAGACACCATTGTATAAATCTTCTATATTAAGACCCTTGATTAATCCACCTAAAGATGTAATTTCAAAATGATCATCAAATAATGATATTAATATACTACCCGTAAAATGATAATCACGATGTATAACAGCATTTAATAAAGATTCTCTAATTGCATATTCTGGATAATCCCTTGTATCAATTCTCTCTAAACCTATAATTTTTCCTTTAGTTTTGTTATATAAATCTAAATATTCAAATGTATCATTTACTTGCTTTAGTACTGAACCAGTAAATTCCTTTCTGTCTTTAAATTCTAATTTGCTATTTCCATTAAAAATAGCACATTTTATTGAATAAGGGCATTCATCTGATAAAAGCAACCCTAAATTAGTATATTTATTATTTAAATTAACAATATTTAGTGTTTTAAATTTATTATCATTAATTTCTATGTTGTGGTTTTTAAAAATATTTTTCAAATATTCAAAGTGTAAATCTTGAACAGTTGAAACATTATTTTCAAAAGAATTGCTATTACTTTCTATTAGCATCTTTTTTATAACTTCTTCACTTGCTTGTACTGATGCGTTTCCGTGTCTTAAATAAACACCTGCCGATTTTAAACCTTTATCAGATAAATAATATGGTTTATTTGGTGCTTCACTAATCTTAACTATAATTATATCTTTATCTTCAATTCTTTCTATATATATTTTAGTATAAAGCGTTAAATCTGATTTAATACCTTCACGTATCATTCCACTCAATGATTCTAAATCTTTATTAGCATCTTTTAAGCCAATGACATTTCCACCGTCATCAATGCCAATATAAATAGTTCCATTATTAGTATTAGCGAATGCAACTATTTCTTTTTTTATATCTTTAGTTAATTCAACTTTTAATTCAGTATTTTGATCTTCTATGTACATTTTTATCACCTAATAATATTATATACAAAA
This sequence comes from Paludibacteraceae bacterium, assembly GCA_963601985.1. Classification (GTDB taxonomy): domain Bacteria; phylum Bacillota_I; class Bacilli_A; order RF39; family UBA660; genus CAG-302. The sequence goes on along the minus strand of CAVCHK010000142.1, from coordinate 159 downwards.
ATAAAAATATTATCAATTGATTCGACCACTTTTCGACCGCTTTTCGACCAGCACTGTTTTTTGCATTAAAAAATCGAACTAGAAAGTTCGACTAAATATTAATTTGGAGCCTTAAAGGTTGAAGTCGGACAACCTTTAATTATCTAAATTATAGGTAGT
>CAVCHK010000141.1:0-7859 GCA_963601985.1 Paludibacteraceae bacterium | reverse complement strand
AGACAAAAATTATAGTATTATTATATTAGAGTAGGAAAAAAGACGAAAAGAGGGTATAAGTATGAAAATGAACAAAGAAGTAGTAATGGTTAAATTAACAGATATAATTCCAAATAGATTTCAACCAAGATTAACCTTTGATGAAGAAGCACTAAATGAATTAGCAAATTCAATCAAAGAACATGGAATAATACAACCACTAATACTAAGAGACTTAGGAAGTAAATACGAAATAATAGCAGGAGAAAGAAGATATAAAGCATCTACTTTAGCAGGTCTAACAGAAGTTCCCGCTATAATAGGAGCGATGGATGACCAAACTAGTGCAGAATTAGCACTGATTGAAAATATCCAAAGAAAAGATTTGTCTGCCATTGAAGAAGCTAAATCATACAAAAAAATATTAGATATGGGTAATTTTACCCAAGAAGAATTAGCCAAAAGAATGGGTAAAGCCCAATCAACAATAGCAAATAAAATGAGACTATTATCCCTAACAAACGAAGTACAAGTAGCCCTAATGAATAATCTAATATCAGAAAGACATGCTAGATGTTTGCTTCAAATAAAAGATGAAGATAAACAAAAAGAAGTACTAAATAAGATTATATCAGAAAGGATGAACGTAAGAGATACAGATGCTTATATAAAAAATCTATTAGGAATATCAAACGATATACCAAAAGAAATAGAAGAAGAAAATAATATCACTAAGTTAACTAAAGAAGTACCACAAATAAATATTCCTATAGAATCAGAAAAAGTAGAAACAAATATAAATGAAGAGGAAAAATCGATGAATGAAAACCCAAATGTATATAAAGATACAAACAACATAGACTTTGTAAATATTACTAGTCTAACAGAAGATATATTACCAAGTTCTGTGCCAAACTATCAGCCTATAGAAGAAAAAGCACAACTTGATCCAAAAAAAGACAATCAAATTACAGCACCAGAAGAAGATGCATTATCTAAAGTAAAATTAGCCACTGCCATTAGATTAGCAAAAGATACCGTTGAAGACATAAAAACAGCAGGTTACAAGGTTACAATGGAAGAGGTAAATAATAAAGAAAACTATGAAATTATAATAAAAGTAGAAAAATAATGTATAAAAAAAACAAATATCACTCATAACGAAATAGAAAGAGTGATATTTTTTATGAAAAAAATAATAATACTACTAACAATACTAATAGCTTTTCTTCTATATAATGATATAAAACAAGATACAATTACAATACCAAATACCGCTATAAGACTAAGAGTAATCCCAAATAGCAATTCTTCACAAGATCAATATATCAAAAATAAAGTAAAATCATATTTAGAAACACATACATATAAATTAATAAAAGAAGAAGACATAACTATAGCAAGAGAAAAAATAAAAGAAAACATCCCATTATTAGAAGACGATATATCCAAAATATTTAAAGAAAACAATTACGATATACCATATAATGTAAACTATGGTTACAATTATTTTCCAAAGAAAACCTACCGAGGAGTAACATATAACGAAGGTTACTATGAATCAATAGTAATAAGCATTGGTGCATCCGAAGGAGACAACTGGTGGTGCGTGTTGTTTCCTAACTTATGTTTAGCGGACTATGAAAAGACAGATGATAAAGAGTATAAATTATGGGTAGTAGAAACAATAAAAAAATATTTTAATAATAAAAGCATACATTAAAATAGGTGATAATATTTGAAAATAATAACAATTATTTTAATAGCCATAAGCCTATCAATGGATGCTTTTTCTTTAGCACTAATATATGGTACTCAAGGAATAAATAAAAAACATAAATTCCTCCTATCCATCATAGTAGGAATATATCACTTTATAATGCCAATAATAGGATTAATTATAGGTATATACATAGAAAGAAAAATAACCATAACCCCAAATATCATAGTAGGAATAATATTATCATTAATAGCTATTGAAATGATAATATCAAGTATAAAAGCAAAAAAAGAAAAATTACTATTAACAATACCAGGATATTTAATTTTTGGCCTTTCAGTAAGTATAGATAGCTTAACCACAGGAATAGGATTACCTGCTATTACAAATAATTATTTTATACCACCAATAATATTCTCGCTAACAAGTCTAATATTTACATATATAGGATTAAAACTAGGCAACAAACTAAACCAAAAATACGGTAAAATATCAACAATCCTAGGAGGAATAACCCTATTAATAATAGGAATAATATATATATTCAAATAATATATGTAAAAGAATATGTCAATAAAATACAAATAATTGACAAAATAACTCTAAAATAATAAAATAAACATAGAGAAAACCTAATAAAGGAGGATTAATAATGACCAAAATAAAAATAGATGGAGGATATACATTAACAGGAGAAATAGAGATAAGTGGCGCAAAAAATAGTGCTGTAGCCCTAATCCCCGCAGCCATTCTATGCGATGAAGAAGTAAAAATAACCAATGTGCCAAACATATCAGATGTAAATTCACTAGAAGAAATATTAAACTACTTAAATGCTAAAATAATAAGAAATAAAAATGAAGTAACAATAGATTCATCAAATATTATAAATAAAGAAATACCAGAAGAAATGTCAAGAAAATTAAGAGCATCATATTACTTTATGTCAGCCTTATTAGGAAAATATAAACACGTAGAAATGTATTTCCCAGGAGGATGTTCAATTGGAGAAAGACCAATAGATCAAACATTAAAAGGATATAAAGCCCTAGGAGCCACCATAATAGAAGAAGGAAATAGATACATAGTAGATGCTAAAGAATTAAAAGGAAAAAAAATATATCTAGATATGCCAAGTGTAGGAGCAACAATTAATATAATGCTTGTAGCAGTAAAGTCAAAAGGAACAACCATAATAGAAAATGCCGCTAAAGAACCAGAAATAACCAATGTAGCAACTTTTCTAAACAATATGGGAGCTAAAGTCACAGGAGCAGGAACAACCATAATAAAAATTACTGGAGTAGACTACTTGCATAAATCATATCATGAAGTAATACCCGATAGAATTGAAGCAGGAACATACCTAATAATAGGCTCATTATTAGGAAATAACCTAAAAATAAAAAATCTAATACCATCACATATCGAACCACTAACATCCAAACTACTAGAAGCAGGAGTAGATCTATTAATAGAAGAAGATACAATAACAGTAAATAAAGGAACCAAATATAAAGCAGTAAACATAAAAACACTACCATACCCAGGCTTCCCAACAGATCTTCAACAACCAATAATACCATTTTTAACCCAATGCCACGGTATAAGTACTGTAGAAGAAACAATATATGAAAATAGATTCCAAAATATCTATGATACAAATAGAATGGGAGCAAATATTATCGTGAAAAACAATAAAATAGCCAAAGTAAAAGGAATCACCCCACTTAAAGGAAAAAACGTAACAGCAACAGACTTACGAGGAGGAGCATCTATGCTTATCTGCGGACTATTAGCCAAAGGAACAACAACCATAGATAATATAGAATATATATTAAGAGGATATGATGATATATGTGGTAAACTAACAAAAGTAGGTGCTAAAATACAGTTAATATAAATATACTTAACTAGGTGAAATATGAAAAAAGTATTTTTAATATTAACTCTTTTTTTATCATGCTATATTATTTATAATAAAACTATAGACAATAAAATATACTATCTATCAATAGGGGACTCAATATCAAAAGGAATAAATACTTATGGTATACCATCATACGGATATAGCGACTTTATCAAAGATTATTATCACAAAAAAGATAAACTAAAAGAATATAACAAAACATTTACTCAAGAAGACTATAGAATAATAGATATCATAAGAATATTAGAATACAACGAATCAAAAAACAATGAAACATTAAATAGATTAATAAACATAGCGGACATAATAACAATATCAATAGGAATGAATGATATATATTACAAACTAAAAGAAGGAAATAACATATATACATATATAGATAAAATGCTAATAGATTATAACGAAATACTAAAGTATATAAATAAATTCCACCATCAAAAAGTATTCATATTAGGCTATTATAATGTAACAGGAAAAGATAACGATATATTTGAATATGCAAATTATAATCTAGAAAAATTATGTAGTAAATATAATTATACCTATATAAATTTATCCAAAATACTAAATAATAATCCCAATTATTTTACAGAAAAAAATAATTTCCTTCCAAATACCCAAGGACACGAAAAAATTTCACAAATAATAGTTGAAAAAATAGAAAATAACTGATATAATATACCTTGTAATTTTATTACTATGACTTTTGTCATGGCGGAAGGAGAGAAACTAATGAAAAAAAATATACATCCAAAACAAACACCTACAAAATTCGTTTGTGCATGTGGAAATGTAATTGAAGCAATTTCAACAAGAGAGGAAGATACATTCCCAATAGAAGTATGTAGTGAATGTCATCCATTCTATACAGGAAAACAAAATCTTGGTTCTAGAAAAGGACAAGTTGAAAAATTCAATAAAAAATTTGGTTTTAGTACTGAAAAATAATGTGATTAGTTTCACATTTTTTCTTTTTTATGGTATAATTAACTAAGTGATAAGTATGAAGAATAAAAAAAGAATAAAAGTAGTACTAAATAAAATAAAAAAAGAATATTCATTAGAAACATTTTTTGTCATTTCCAATCTAATAAATGGAATAATTATAAGAGCAGTAACAGTGAAAAATCCACTGTTTATTTCCCCGTTTGTCGTAGACTTAGGATTTCTAATATTAGTAACCACACTCTTATTATTAATTAAAAACAAAAAAAGAAAAAAATATATTATAATAATATCCATTATATTAAACATTATATGCATAGTAAATAGCATATATTATCATTATTATAATTCTTTTGCATCATTATCACTAGTGGCCAATATAGCCTTTGCAAAAGATGTAAGTGATGCAATATTTGAAAATGTCCTAAAACCAATAGATTTAATATACCTATGGCAAATTATAGCCCTTATTATAATTTCTAAATTTATATCAAAAAGAAAAATTCGTTCTCCAGGAGAATCAAACAAAAAAATAACAAAAGTAGGATTAATAACCACACTTTCATTATTTGTTTTAGGAGCAATGTTTATGCCCACTAATGCATGGAATAGATTACGCAGCTTATGGAATAGAGAATCAGTAGTAATAAATTACGGAATATATGTATATCAACTAGATGATATCATCCAAAGCCTAACACCAGAAATAAGTAGTATATTAGGTCATGATAAAGCATTAAAAAAAGTAAAAGAATATTATGAGGAAAATAAATACACTCCTAGTAATAATGAATACACAAATATATTTGAAGGAAAAAACGTTATTGTTATTCACGCAGAAAGCATGCAAACATTCCCAATGAATTTAAGTTTCAATAATAAAGAAGTAACCCCAACCCTAAATAGATTATCAAAAGAAGGAATATACTTCTCAAATTTCTATTCTCAAGTAGGAGTAGGAACATCCTCAGATGCAGAATTCACATTTAACACATCACTGATGCCATCAACAAAAGGAACAGTCTTTGTCAATTATTTTGATAGAGAATACATATCAATACCAAAACTTTTAAAAGAAAAAAATTATTATACCTATAGTATGCATGCAAATACAGGAGAATTTTGGAACAGAAATAATATGCATAAAGCACTAGGATATGATAAATTCTATAGCAAAGACTCATACATAATAGATGAAACAATAGGATTAGGACTATCAGATAAATCATTTTTCACCCAATCAGTGGATATAATGAAGCAAATAAAAGAACAAGAAAATAGACCATTTTATAGCCTTTTAATAATGTTAAGTAATCACACACCATTTAGTGACTTAGAATTAATGGAAGAATACCCAACTACAATAGATATAACAATAGATAATCAAACAATCACAAGAGAATATCTAAATGATACCACTATGGGTAATTATCTAAGATCCGTTCATTATGCAGATTCAGCCATAGGAGAATTTATAAATGAATTAGACAAGGAAGGACTATTAGATAATACAGTTTTAGTAATTTACGGAGATCATGATGCAAGATTAGACTATGACGACTATAACTTACTATATAACTATGATCCTATAGCGGATAAAATAAGAACAGAAGATGACCCCAATTATATTCAATATGGAAAATACAATTACGAACTAGATAGAAGAGTCCCATTAATAATATGGACAAAAGACAAAGAATACAAAACTCAAGTAGATATACCAATGGGTATGATAGATGTACTACCAACCCTAGGAAATATGCTAGGAATACATAGCGAATATCAATTAGGAAAAGACATCTTTAGTTTAACTGAAGATAATACAGTAACATTCATTGATGGTTCATTTCTAACAACTAATGTTTACTACAATGCCCCAAAAGGAGAAATATTTTCTATAAACAATGAACCAATAAATGAAGAAGACATACGTATTAAAGCAAAAGAATCAAAAGAACTAATAGAAATATCTAATGATATAATATCATACGATTTCATAAAAGAGATTCAATTACAAGAAAAAGAAAATTAAGTAGTACCCAAAAATAAAATAATCGGAGGAAGAAAATGATAAAATTTATAGTATGTGAAGACAACGTAAATACTTTAGAAAGAACAGGACAAACAATAACAAAAACAATGATGAAATATGATACGGACTACAAAGTATACAAATTTACAGGATACAATGAAAAACTAAAAGAGTTAATAACCGAAGAAGGAAACATAAAAGTATATATACTAGATATTGAAATGGAAGGAAAAACAGGACTGGAGATAGCCTCAGAAATACGAGAAATAGATGACGATAGTTATTTAGTATTTGTAACATCCCATCCAGAATGTAAAGATGATATCTTCTATTCAAGATTAGAGATTGTAGACTATATATCAAAACATAATAGATATCAAGAAAGAATAGGAGAAACCGTCGAACATATAATGACCAAAATATATAGAAAGAAATACCTTAGATTCTCCTATAACCATACATATAGTAGAGTACCATTAAAAGAAATAAACTACATAGAAAAATTACCAATACAAAGCAAATGTGCCATACATTTAACCAATGGCAAAGAAAAATATGCATCTTCAACACTTATAAAACTAGAAGAAGGACTAGAACCATTATTCTTTAGAACACATAAGTCGTGCATAATAAACTTATCAAATGTTAAATATATTGAATATAATAAGAACACAATATATTTTAAAAATGGAGATAGTACAAGTCTAATGACACCTCATGCAAGAAGGGAGTTGAAAGAATATGCTAGAATTTTTTAACTCATTAATTAGTTGTACTATTGTAATGATATCAGTATTCATATTTGGATATATAATATTTGGTAACAAAGAAAAGAAAAATAAACTATATAGTTTGATAATACTTTTAATTGGTTCTGGATTAAATGCATTTGCATATACCTATTTAAGCAATACATCAAAAACACTTATATTTTGTATTATATATGCAATAGTATTAAGTCTAATTTTTAATTTAAAACTATTAAAGTCAATATTCACCACAATAATATATACAATACTACTTATAATACCAGACTTAATAACAACAGCATTATTTATAAATGTTTTTAATGTAGGAAAAGAAAACTTTTATAACAATTTAGCAGGAGGCATCTTATGTAATATAGCAGTTAGTATATTAATGATATTATTAACTATAATTTTAAGAAAACCATTAAGAAAACTCATTAATTATAATATATCAACAAGTAAGCAAATAATATTTATATCAATATTAACTATATTGTTTATAAC
>CAVCHK010000140.1:0-15885 GCA_963601985.1 Paludibacteraceae bacterium | reverse complement strand
GTGTTATAATACATTTGGGAGGCAAATATGAAAGAAAGAAATACTAGTGATAGACTTAAAGAAATAATGGCAAAAAATGGATTAAGGCAAATTGATATTTTAAATAAGGCAATTCCTTTTTGTAAGAAATACAATGTAAAACTAGGTAGAAATGATTTGAGTCAATATATTTCTGGAAAAGTTGAACCCAGTCAAAAAAAATTAACTGTTCTTGCTGAAGCTCTTGGAGTAAACGAAGCATGGTTAATGGGATATGATATACCAATTACTTCCAAACTTAACAATTTTATATTAACACCAGAGATGAATGCAATGTTTGAAAAAGTGAGCAAATCTACAAATGTTCCAAGTGAAGAATTAAAAGAGATTGTTTTTAACGAAAAAAGCGAGCCCTTAAAACAATTAGATTATAAGGCTTTAACAGAACTTTGTGAAAATTATAAGAAAATAAAAAACAATAGTTTAGATGCCTATTTGAATAATGTGACCCTAAAAGATATAGAAGAAAAAGTAAAAAAAGATGAAAAAAAAGAAATAATCAGTTTAATAGACCTTAATGACCTTTTAATATATATATATATGGATAATTTTGAATTGTTAGACAGTTTACACAAATCATCGATTGAAATTGGTAATACATTAAATTCAATTATTAATACTATTGAACGTTTGAATCAAAACGAATTGAATTTATTAACAAAAACAAACTCAGAAATGCTTAATATATCAGACCTAAAAAAAAATTTGCTTTCTATAAAAAAAAGTGAATTATACTATTACATTAAAAAGTATTATAATAAAGAAGATATTTTGAATGAAATAGATAAAAGAAATATATTTGAAATAAAAGACAAAAACAATAATCCAATTTCAAACAAAGAAATGAGATTGCAAATAATAGAAAATCATATTGACAGCATTATGAAAGCAGTAGAAAAAAATAATGCTTAAAATATGCTAGTACAGGTATTTTTAAATTGCAGAAAGGAAGTATGAAATGGATACAGAAGTTAAAGAAGATAACATAACAGAAAAAATTAGATTGGATAAAGCATATATTAACTACCATAATATTATAGATAAAAATTTACCATATAAATTTGCTTATTTAGATGAATGGTTATTAAAGAATTCTAAATTGCTTTTATCAGAAACTAATGAATATAACAATCAAACAAACAAGATATATAAAACATATAAAAGAGGTACAATAATAAAAGTTGATTTTGGAGTTAATCTAGGTTCCGAAATGTCACAAGTACATTTTGCAATAGTGCTTAATAATTATGATAATCCAAAAAATAACATTTTAACCGTTATTCCATTAACCTCTAAAAAAAGCAAATTTAATCTTGATTTAAAAGATTTAGTCATAGATAAACTAATAGAAAAAATTAAAAAGGAATTATTAAAAATTGGTATTAAAGAAGAACTTGATTTTAAGGATAGAACATTAACTATAGAAGAACAAATTAAAATTAAAAAATTATATAATGTATTGGACTACTATCGAAGTAATCAAAAAAACACTTATGCTTGTAGCAGCTTAATTACTACAATATCAAAAACAAGAATTTTCAAACCAATTAATGAATATGACTTTGTAGGAAAAGAAAGATGTTCTGAAGAAGTTATGAATAAAATTGATAAAGAACTAATTGAAAAATTTACAAAAAATATTTGACATTTAATACAAAATGTTGTATATTATATTCAACAAAGGTTTTTACAGCCCATTTGTTAATCAAAGACCCATTGCGGTCCAGAGAGATAGTTCTTTATGAATTATCTCTATTTTTATTATTTTAAATCAAAATAAAAAAGACTAGAACTGCTGGAACAGTCTAGCCAAGAATGAAAAACTTTAGTCTAGCAAACTAACAATATAATATAATTATATAGGTGTAATTACTTACACAAGCTTTTCGTATATAATTATATCAAAAAATAATAATTAAAACAATAGGAAGTGATGTATTTATGAAAAAAGGTGCTATATATGTAAGAGTAAGTTCGGAGGAGCAAGCAAGAGATGGTTACTCAATAGATGCTCAAATAAAGGCTTTAAAGGACTTTGCCATAAAAAATGATATATTCTTAGAAGAACAATATATTTATAAAGATGAAGGTATATCTGGAAGAAAAGCGGAAAAAAGACCAGCCTTTATGGAAATGATTAAAACCGCTAAAAGTAAGCCCAAAAAGTTTGATGTAATTTTAGTACACAAATTTGACAGATTTTCAAGAAATCGTGAAGATAGCATTGTCTACAAGTCATTATTAAAAAAAGAATGTGGTATCAATGTTATATCAATAACCGAACATTTAGATCCTGATGATAAGATGAGTATAATACTAGAGGCATTTTTAGAAGCAATGGCAGAATACTACTCTATCAACTTATCTGAGGAAGTAAAAAAAGGGCAACTCGAAAAACACTCGCAAGGTGGTTTACAAACTAATCCATCTTTTGGTTATAATGTAGTAAATAATAAATTAGTAATAAATGAAGCAGAAGAAAAAACAGTTAAATTAATATTTGAAAGTTATGCTATAGAAAACAAAAGTATGATGGACATAGCAAAGAAAGTTAATTCATTAGGAATACTAACCAAAAGAGGTAATAAGTTTGAAAACAGAACCATATATTATATTTTAAATAATCCAACTTATATAGGCAAACTAAGATATACACCTGGAAGAAAAAATACATACGATTTTGATGATCCAAACACAATATTAGTAGATGGTAAACACACTCCTATCATAACAAATAAACTATGGGACTTAGCACAACTAAAACTATCAAAAAACAACATTTGGAAAAAGCCAAAATCAAGACTAGATTATAGTATTAAGCACTGGTCAAAAGGAATAATAAGATGTAAAGAATGCAATTGTACTTTAGTTACATCAGGAAAAGGAAAATATCGCTGTAATGGCTACAATAAAGGTAAGTGTAGTAATCATACCACAATAAATATAAACGAAGCAGAGAGCTTAATTTTAGGCCAAATAAAGAAAGATTTCAGTGAAGGTACTATAAATAATATAGTTCCAAATAAAAAAGAAAAGAAAAGTATAAATGAATATGATTTAATAACATCATCTATAACTTCACTAGAAGAAAAAGAAGAAAGAATTAAACAGTCATACATAAATGGAATTGATTCGCTAGAAGAATATAAACAAAATAAAGAAATGCTACTTAAAGAAAAAGAAAGATTAAAGGCTAAATTATCAACACTAGAAAAGCCGAGTATTGAAAAGCACAAAAAAGAAATAATAGAAAATGGAAAAAAAGTATATGAAATATTAACAAATGATAAAATATCATTAGAAGAAAAGAATGATATAGTAAATAAACTAATAAATAAGGTAGAATATGATGAAGAAACCAATAATTTGGCCATATTTTACAATTAGTCCCTATTGTAATAAGGTGGACCAAATGGAGAATTAGGAGCAGCCTTTCGTTATCTAAACCAAAGATATACCATGCCAGATGATAAAGGAAAAGCACTCCTAACAGATATAGGAACAGAAGAACTAGCACATGTTGAAATAATATCCGCAATGATATATCAATTACTAAATGGAGCCTCATTAGAAGAATTAAAAGAAGCAGGTTTAGAATCACATTATACCGAACATAAAAGAGCACTATACCCCACAGACTCAAATGGAGTACCATTTACCGTATCATACTTTGCTACTACCGGAGACCCAATCGCAGATTTATCAGAAGACATGGCCGCAGAACAAAAAGCCCGAGCGGCATATGAAAGCCTAATCAACCTAACAGAAGACCCAGATGTCATAGGACCACTACTATTCTTAAGACAAAGAGAAATCATTCACTTTACCAGATTCAAAGAACTATATGACGAATATAGAAACAAATACAAAAACTAAATACCTAGTACTGAAAAGAAAATATCGGCTCTAGAGAAGAGTTTATTAAGGTATTTAGAAGAAATTATATAAAAGAGAATTGATAAAATATAAACAGCGATATAAACAGTGGTTGTTAAAAAAATATTGACTTTTTGTCAATATATTGTATAATAATATCAATTCAATTAATTTGTATGTACATTTATTTAATTTTTTATTGCAATTCATATATTATGGTGATACAATTTAATTGTATAGTATTATAAATAAGGCCGACTATAACTTGCTTGCATATTATAAGCATAATTGACTATAATATAAAAGAAATGCATCTATTTGATCTTGTTAGATGTTTTCTCAGCCCAATTTGTATTAAAAAAGAGATATATTCTTTTCGGATTAAATGTATCTCCACGCATTTATTTTTTCAAAATTGTGTTGCACCTAATTAATAGGTGCTATTTTTTTATGATAATTAACACAGATATAACTAGTAATAAAACACCACTAATATCAAAAGCATGAATATTAAGTATTCCATTCTTTGATATTTTAAAGTTATATGCTATCATCATATCACCTCCTCGACATATAAAGTTCGTGGAGGCTACACCTATAAGAAAATATCTCAGAATTAATTATATGCTAATATGATAACGATGCCAATTGATTTTGTTCTTATTCTAAAAAGCAATTTATAGTCATAGAAAAAAGAAGTTATTTCTTTGCATCAAACTTCTTTCTAGCTTCCGTATTCAAAATAAACTTTCTAAGCCTAATATTCTCCGGAGTAATCTCCACAAGCTCATCACCATTAATATAATCAAGACAATACTCAAGTGTAAGAGGTCTAGGCCTCTTAAGTACAACAGTATGATCAGATCCCGACGCTCTAGTATTAGTAAGTTGCTTACCCTTAACAACATTAACAGCCAAATCATTCTCTCTATTACACTCACCAACAATCATACCCTCATATACCAAAGTACCAGGCAGAATAAACATAACACCCCTATCCTCTAATTGACCCAAAGCATAAGCAGTAGCCTTACCAGTTTCAGTAGCCACAAGAACACCAATCTTTCTCTCAGTAGAATTAATATCCAGAATAGGCAAATACTCCTTAAAAGTATGATTAAGAATACCATAACCCTTAGTCATAGTCATAAAATTAGTATTAAACCCAATTAACCCCCTAGAAGGAATCGTATAATTAAGCCTAATCAAATTATTAACATTAGACATATTATCCATCTTTCCCCCTCTTAGACCAAGAGCCTCAATAACATTACCAACACATTCATCACTAACTTCAATCTGAACATCCTCATAAGGTTCACACTTAACACCATCAATCTCTTTAATAATAACTTCTGGTTTAGAAACTTGAAGTTCAAATCCTTCACGTCTTAAATTTTCAATTAAAATAGATAAATGAAGTTCACCCCTACCAGAAACAATCCAAGATTCATTACCAGCCTCTTCTACCTTCAAACTAACATCCTTCTGAGTTTCTTTAAATAATCTTTCCCCAATCTTTCTAGCAGTAACAATCTTACCTTCTCTTCCCACAAAAGGACTATTATTAACCATAAAAGTCATCTTTAAAGTAGGCTCGTCAATCCTAAGAATAGGAAGAGCCTTCTCCTTACCAACATTACAAACAGTCTCACCAACAGAAATATCCATAAGACCCGCTATAGCAACAATATCACCAGCACTAGCCTCATCAATTTCAATTCTCTTAAGACCATCAAAACCAAATAATTTTTGAATCCTAAATTGCTTAAAACTACCATCAAGTCTAACACAAGATACCATCTCATTAACCCTAATAGTACCACTATGAATCTTACCAATACCAATTCTACCAACATACTCATTATAATCCAAAAGAGCAGGTTGAAATTGCAAATCACCAGTAATATCAGCTTTAGGATCAGGAATCTCATCAATAATTAATTTAAATATATCATCATAACTTTCACTCTGAGTATTAATATCAGGACTAACACTAGAAGTACCATTAAGAGCACTAACATAAGCAACCTTAAAATCAAGTTGCTCCTCACTAGCACCAAGTTCAATAAACAAATCAATAACCTCATCAAGTACCCTATCAACTCTTGCAGTAGGCTTATCAACCTTATTAATAACTACGATTGGTTTAACACCAGCATCTAGTGCCTTCTTAAGAACAAATCTAGTCTGAGGCATTGTACCCTCATAAGCATCAACCAAAAGCATAACACCATCAACCATATTCATAATTCTCTCAACTTCTCCACCAAAATCAGCATGACCAGGAGTATCAAGAATATTAATCTTATATCCATCATAATTAACTGAAGTAGTCTTAGCAAGTATAGTTATACCTCTCTCTCTTTCAATATCATTAGAATCCATAGCTCTACTAGCAACTTCCTCATTTTCCCTAAAAGTACCAGACTTCTTAAGCAACTGATCAACAAAAGTAGTTTTACCATGGTCAACATGAGCAATAATAGCAATATTCTTAATTTTCATAAATTAACACCTTCTTTTTCCACAAGTCATAATTATACCACAAATCCTATTATTTGCAAGAAATTTAAAAGAAAAAAATAGATAATTTACTTATCCATTTAAAATTAACACTTTTTTTTCTTATAATCAATAAAATCAAGCATTACAATAACAAATATATACACACCAGTAATCCTAAATAAAATATACATAATATCCCTAGATATAAATATAAGAAATACCCCAAGAATAATAGATATAATAGAAACAACCAAATTACCAGTAATCCTATAATCAAAATACTTAGTAAAACTACTCGTAGCCATAATAAACAAAAGCAAAGATACAAGTACAGGTAACATCTCTAAAAACAAGAAATCCCCATATCTATATATAAACATAGCCATCCAAGCACACATAACACTAATAACCATACCAGAATAATTCCTAGTCAAATACTCCTTATCCATAAAAAAATTAATAAGTTGTACAATAGAAATAATAGCAAATATAACTACAAATAAATAATTAATAGTACTAAGAAGTTCCTTAGTAGCAAATACAAGTACCAAAGAAAGAACAATACCAAGTAAATAATAAAAACCATCACTAATCTGAAATTTTCTATTACTACTCTTATCATTAATAACCTCAAGTACCGCTACTTCTTCTCTATCCTTACTACCCTTCTTAGAAGTATTTTCACTCTTATTTTTTTTCTTCTTCTTATCATCACTCATATATACACCAACTTTCATACAACTAAATTATACACTAAACCGAACAAATTTACAACCAATAGAACCAAAGAAAAAAGAGAAAAATTAAATTTTCTTCCCCTCTTTCAAATAAGTATTAAGTTTAATATAAGTAACATTCTGACTCATTTCATCAAAAATATCATCAAGAAGTACATACATAGGCATAACATCTCATCTCCTTTATATAAGACTAACATATTAACCAAATATTTGCATTAAATTCGACAAAACTAGATAAAACAAGACACTAACTCTTATTAATTCTAACCTTAATCTTAGAAGTTTTAGCAAAATAACTAGCCCTAACATCATCACCAGTAACCACAACATTAACATCACGTTCACCCTCGTCAAGACCAGACAAATCAACAGTAGCCTTAATCGTAGTGGCATCAATACTATCCAAAACTTCTCTAGTACCCTTAACAACAACAGTAGTTTTAGAAGAACTCTCCCCTATAGCACCAGCCTTCAAATTAGGACCAAGATTAATAGCATCAATCCTAATATCATTAATTTCCATACTCTCCTCATCGCCAAGAGATACCTTAACAGTAATAGTATTATGAGAAACCTCTCTAATACCATCAGGTTTAGAAACCACCACTGTATAAGTCTTATTAGAAGATAAACCACTAACATCAACCTCTATAGGAATGTAAGAATCAACATATTCCTTAACAACCTCTTCATCACCATAAATATCAATAGTATCAACCGAAGCAGTAATAGAACTAATAGCCTTACCAAAAGCAATCTTATCAATATTCTTAGGAATAACCTTAAGCTTAGCACTACCACTATAAGATTCAATATTCACAGTGGCACTAACAGTCTCAGGAACAATCTCAACATCAACAACATTACCATACTTATCATAAGCAACAAGTTTAACCTTATCAATAGTATTAACCCCAGCAGAAGGAGACACAATACTACCAATATCCACTAAAGCCTTTACCGTAGCTACTTTATTAATATTATGAATAGACTTCTCATCATCAGTACCCTTAATAATAACCTCCTCTTTATCCAAAGTAACAGACTGAACAGACAACTTACTATCAAGTTTATCCTTGTTAATAACATCAATAGTAATATTCTTAGTAGCGGATACCTTAGAATAAACATTAACAGTAATCGAAGAAGGATCAAGCTTATAATTAACAGAATTAATAGAATTCTTATAACTCAAATCCACCTTATGAGTACCAACACTCAAATTAGACAAATCCACAGTAACTACTCCAGTAGATAACTGTTTAGCCAAATACAAATCAACCGTTCTACCTATTAAAGTAACATCAGCAGTCTCAGGAATTCCCTCTATAACATAAGCCTCTTTATTATAAGTAGCCTCAACAATCTGATTAGGTAAAACCTCCGCTGCACTATCAATAACAGTACTGGCTTGATTATTAACATAATAATAAAAGAATAAAGCTATAAATAACGATATAAATACCAAAGTATTTTTCTTATTTAACCATTTCTCAAACTTACCAGTATTCTTATCAGTCTTCTCTCCAATATGAAAAGCAAGCTTAGTAATTGGAGTTACAAATACCTTATCAATAAAATTACCAATACCCCTAAAAAACCTCCTAATAACCTTAATAAATTTCTTAAGCTTTTTCATTACTATCATCCTCACCTTCATCATCAAACTCATCATCTAAAAGGATTTCTTTTTTAGGCTTAAGTTCTTCTACTAAAATCATTCTAGCATCATCTAAAGAAAGATTATAATTCAAATTACCTCCTACTGCTATAGAAATCTTACCAGTCTCTTCACTAACAACAACCGCTATAGCATCAGACTCTTCACTAATCCCTACCGCAGCCCTATGTCTAGTACCAAGTTTCTTACTAAGTTTAGTATTAATACTTATAGGAAAAACCGCTCCAGCAGAAGTAATCTTATTACCCTGAATTATAACACCACCATCATGTAAAGGATTCCTAGGAAAGAATATCGATATAAGAAGTTCAGAAGAAATATCAGCATATAAAGGTTTACTTCTCTCTATATATTCATTCAAACTAATATCCCTTTCAATAACAATCAAAGCACCTATTCTAGACTTTCTAAGATAATCAACCGCAGACATAACCTCATAAACAAGTCTCTCCCTTTCATCCAAAGTAAGAACCTTATGCCTACCAAGTAATTGACGTCTGCCAATATGCTCAAGCATACTCCTAATTTCAGGTTGAAATATAATAATAAGTGCAAGTGGTCCCCACATAATTACATATTCTAAAAGTAATCCAATCGTAACCAAATTCAAAGTATCACTAATAAATTTAACAATTAAAACAACAAGTACTCCCTTAAAAAGCAATATCATCTTAACATTATTCTTAATATTCTTAAGTAAAAAATAAACAATCATCCACACAAGTGAAATATCAATAAGTGCTCTAAGTATCGTAAGTATACTATCAATCATAATAAAAATCTCCCTTTCTATCTAACCAAATAAATAGCCCCACACGCGCAAAAATAACAAAGAACTAAAACCCCTGTAAACAAAAGAAGAATATTACTAATAAAACCATCATTAGAATTAAAAGCATTATTAAAATCCAAAGAAGTATTACCATTCAAACTATCCAAAAAATCATTCCTAGTCATTATACAATAAGTTCTATATAATTTTTTATCCAAAATACCATTATATACCATATTAATCTTATTAACATCATAATAAGATAATATAAATCCAAAATCCAAATAAACACCTTTATTATTTTCCATATTCTTAGAAGTAATATTAATATAAGCAATATCATTATCCAAAATTAATAAAGCAATCTTTCTACAAATAATCTTAAAATAATCAGAAGTAATACCATCATTAGAATCAATCAAATAAATAGTATTATCAATAATGCGATAAGAAACAAAATCATCTAATTTTAACCATTTAACATTCTTTGACATCTTACCCCATCTCCTATAATAATTCTATCACGATACATACAAAAAATCAAGAAAAAAAAGGAGTATTTCTACTCCTCGTAAGGAAGGGAAGAATCAAGATACCCAATATAAACAATCTGAGCATTATCATTACCATCAAGGCAAGTAATTAAAGCAATACACTTCTTATCAGAATCACAATAAATATCAGCATAACCATCTTTTTTAATAACATAGCTCTCACTATAAATAAACCTATACTTCCTATTATCCATATAAAAGTAAATATCATCACCAAGAGACATATCCTTAAGATTATCAAAATAAGAATAATAATAATTACCATTGTGTGAAGCAAATACAAACTTATCACTATCATTTTTAATAAACTCAATATTATACTTAACATCATTATACACATTATCAATTGAAACAATACCCCTCTTAAGATCAATAGAAGGAATCTCCAAAACAGAAGTATACCTATACCTCTCATCATACTCATCACTAATCTTATTATCAAAAAAATCATTAACAGCCCTATTATTCTTAACCTTATCACCAAAATAATTATAAAAATAATTAAATAAATACAAAGATAAAACAGAAATAAATAAAACACAAACAAACATAATCTTCTTATTATCCCAAAAAATAATCATAACAAAAACAAATAAAACAATAGTAATAATAGACAAAATATTAATAACACCAATATTTATACCAGTACTAGGAACTTCTATTCTATCATTATAAATATTAATATTAACCTCTTCCTTATCCAATGTAAAATATATATTATCAAGAAGTAACCTATACCCAGTACTAGCTTCCACTTCAGAAATATAATAATCCCCATATTTAAGATCATCAATAATAATCTTTCCATCACTATTAGTATAACCCTTATAAACAATAACATCATCCATATTCCTAATTTCAATCAAAGTATTACAAAGAGGAATATCACTACCACTCTCATACTTATTAATAATAACCTTACCCTTATTCAAATAATTAAATACATCTATGTCATAATTAATAACATCAGTATACTGATCCTTATACTCAAGATTTATATCATACAATTCATTTTCAATAACATTATCATAATTAGATTTAACCTCTTTCAAATAATACTCCCCAAGTGGTAAATTATCATATCTACACATTCCACCATCATCAGTAATACACTCACCCACTAAAACATCTTTATTATAAATAAGATTACCATTCTCATAAATATCACTACTAGCATATAACTCAAAATAAACATCATCTAAGTAAATATCCTTATAATAATACATACCATTAGTATAAACAATATCCTCACCATATTTATTAATAACAATATTACCCTTAACCCTCTTATTATAAAAAGGAATTTCAAGTATAGTACCATAATCGCTATCATTAATAAAATTAGAAGAAGAATCAATAGTAAATCTAATACCATCACTATTATAAACATACCCATCCATCTTATCATCTACTTCATATAATATATATTCCCCATAAGAAAGAGAAGCAGGAGTGACAAAAGTACCATCACTAGATAACTCAAAAACATCAATATTCATAACCTCAGGATAAGTAACCTTAAAAGAAACATAACAATTATTCTTAACATCAAATATTCTAAACTTAATATTACTAGAAACAATATTCTCTAAAGTATCCATATCCTTCTTAATAACCTTAACCCTAGAAGTAACCTCACCATCAGATAAAAGCTTATATATCGGTCTATCATCATATTTATCAATAAAAACCTTAAAATCCTCTACTTTATAATAACCATAAGTAGAATTAACCTGATGAAAAGTATAATTACCATAAGGAAGAGTAATATTAGCATACCCATCACTATCAGTAACAATAGTATCAAAAAGATTATTATTCTTATCATAAATCTCAAAACTAATACCCTCTTCACCAGTCATAATACCAGTATCTGAAGTATCTAAAACCTTAAAAATATCAACTTTCCTCTCAATAACCTTATCATATAAAGTAAGACTAATATGCAAATTATCACTTGAAATTAACACCTCATAAACATTATCATCAAGTAAGTAACCACGTCCTGCCTCTAATTCTTTAATATAATATTTACCAACTCTCAAATGACTAATTTCTTCCTTACTACCAATAACAAACTTATCTACAAGCTTATTATCACTATCATAAAGACCATATACACTTCCATTAAGACTAGCCTCACCCATAGGAACATCACTATTAGTAGCACTATCTAACTTATTAATATTAATACTACCCTCAAGCAAATTAACACGAACTTCACTAGAAGGAATATCAATATCCCCAACACTCATCATCTTCTGTGAATTAAGAGAAGTATACAAAAGAAAATTATTATTAGTATATTTCTCTCTTTTTAAAACAATATCCTCACCATCATAATCTTTACCAATAATAAGCTCATTACCCTCTATAGTAACACCTTTATTCTGTACTTTATACATAGATAAAACATCATTATCATCATAAAGAATAACCTCTTCACCAAGTACTACATCAATAACCTTACCATCAAAAGAAGGTTTCCTAAAATGCTTTCTATATAAATCATAAATAGCATCCTTCTCCTTCTCAATATAAACAAAAGAATCAGGATCAAAAGAATAAACCCAACTAATATTAGTCCTAATAAATCTTGTCCAAATAATATCCTGCGTAGCCATATAAAACTTATCCGTCTTATGTCCAGGATAATCATAGCCATAATAAGCAATAATCTTAATATACTCCAAATCATCAGCATTAATACTAATATTGTCAAAAGAATTATAAACAGTATAATTAAGACTCTCAATACGCTTACCTATCTCCAAACAATAAGCAGTTCTCCCACCAAAAGAATACCTACTAGCCTCCAAATATCTAATCCTTCCAAGAGAAGCATCATAATAATAAGTATACAAATCATCAAACCTATTACTTACTAAAGTAGCACTTTCAGCATTAACAAAAAATGGAACCATAGTAAAAATAACAAAAATTAAAAATACAATTTTTTTCAATTAAAACCTCCTAAAAAAACCGGCCAAAAATTATTTTTTTAAATATTTTGCAATTGCACAGAAAGTATATACTAAGATAGTATTAAAGTCAATATCAAAATTAAAAATATTCATTACAATACAAGTAAACATATATTTTTAAACAATTTGCAGAGTAAACTTGCAACATTTGTACTAACAAACAAAAGATTGAAAAAAAGAGCATAAGCTCTTAAATAATAAATACTACTTAAATTCACAGCAGCTACCACATTGTTCATTAGTAACTGTATTCTCTTCACAGCAGCTATACTTAGGTTGATAAGTATGCTTATAAATATGATTATTAACAATTCTAGTATTTATAGGACATACGTGAGGTACAGTATGATAAATATTTCTATATACTACCCTTTCCCTAGGAGTTTCTATAACTGGAGAAGTAACTCCTCCCATTACAGACTCACCCATCATAGGACCAAAACCATTATAATTCATATTAGTATTATCATTCACATTCTGGTTAGTATTAGTTATATTAATATCAATATCACCATCATACATACCTTGGTTAAAACCATCACTAAAATTCATAAATTATCCTCCTATCTACATTATAATATGAATAAATAACATAGATAGATAGTAAAGAAGTCTAGTTTTAGCTAATTATTAACATCAAAATTCCATAAACCAAGTTTTCCTTTACAAGATATTCTCTTATCATATTTATAGACATTATCTAATTTCCAAGCATAAACTCTAGAATGTTTACTCTTTCCATATACTAAAGGATTAATCTTATATAACATATCCTCAAATTCATCATCAACTAAAATACAATCTGTAATAGTGGCCTCTCCTATTATTTCACCATGACCATAATTAAGATTATAATCCTTAAATTTAATAGCATTATCACTTTCTAAACTAAGACCAGCATGAATAAGTATCTTCCCCCTATAATTAGTCTTCCAACTTCTAAATTCATATTTCTTATAACCATTAACTATCAAACTAGCCCACGGTTCTCTAATAGTAAGTACCTTCATAACATCTCCTAAAATGGCATTTTAAAATTACCATTACTCATCATTTTCATCATTTTTTTCATATCCTCAAACTGATTAAGCAATCTATTAACATCAGTAACAGTAGTCCCCGACCCATCCGCTATTCTCTTCTTACGACTAGCCTTTAATATACTAGGGTTCCTTCTCTCTTCAGGTGTCATCGATAAGACAATAGCTTCAGTTCTCTTCATAATCTTAGGATCAATATTAATATTATTAAGTCCCATCTTTTTAGCCCCAGGAAGTAATTTTAAAATATTCTCAAGTGGACCCAATTTTTTTATCTGATTAAGTTGATTTAAAAAATCCTCTAAATCAAAATTACCCTTCATCATCTTTCTAGCGGTCTTCTCAGCCTCTTTCTCATCAATCTCACTTTGTACTTGTTCTACTATCGAAAGTATATCACCCATACCAAGTATTCTAGAGGCCATTCTATCAGGATAAAAAGGCGTAAGACCATCCATCTTTTCACTAACGCCAATAAACTTAATAGGTAAATTAGTAAGATGCTTAACAGATAATGCAACACCACCTCTAGTATCACCATCAAGTTTAGTTAAAATAACCCCGCTAAGATTAATCTTATCATTAAAACCATTAATAACATTAATAGCATCTTGCCCCATCATTGAATCAATAACCAATATAGATTCCATAGGATTAACTTCTTTCTGAATATTAATAAGCTCTTCCATTAAAGACTCATCTATTTGTAGTCTACCAGCAGTATCAATAAGAACATAATCATACCCGTTATCCTTAGCATATTTAATACTATTTTTAGATATCTCTACTGGATTGCCCTTACCTTCCGAATAAACTTCAATATTAAGTTCCTTACCAATTTGTTTTAACTGCTCAATAGCAGCGGGTCTATACACATCACAAGCAACAAGTAAAGGCTTTTTTTTATTATTCTTTCTAAGATAATTAGCAAGTTTCCCAATCGTAGTAGTCTTACCACTTCCCTGAAGACCCACTAACATAAGAGTTGCAGGATTACCATTTACGTTAATAGGAGTATTCTCTCCACCTAATAATTCCGTAAGTTCATCTTTAACAATTTTAACAAACAACTCTCCAGGATTAAGACTCTTATTAACCTCTTCACCCAAAGCCTTCTCTTTAACGTTATTCGTAAATTCCTTTACAACCTTATAATTAACATCAGCCTCTAACAAAGAAAGTCTAATCTCTCTCATCATCTCACTAATATTCTCTTCAGTTATCTTACCATAACCCTTAATCTTATGAACCACGCCTTGCAATCTATCACTTAAATTCTCAAACATAAAATCATCACCCTATAACCTATTATAACATTATTTTCTAAATTTTTTTAATAAAAAAGGTTGATTTTTCTACTTTTTTTTAATATAATGTATATGTATTCACTTCGCGAGCGTGGTTCAACGATTAGAATTTGGCCTTGCCAAGGCTAGGACGGGGGTTTGACTCCCCTCGCTCGCTCCAGATTGATAGGAAACTCGGAAATTAACTTCTGAGAGTAATAGATACTAACTAGAAATAGTTAGTTTTTTTGTTATTTAAAGGAGTTGATATTATGTTAAATATAGAAACAAAAGAATTAAAAATAAGTGATAAATTAAAAAAAAAAATTGATATGATTGGAAGATTTACAAATACTACTCCAATTATAAATAATGGCTCAATTAAAAATATAACAGGTACAAATG
>CAVCHK010000139.1:4049-17574 GCA_963601985.1 Paludibacteraceae bacterium | reverse complement strand
TAGATAATGAAGTATATAAAAGAGTAAAAGACTACTCTAAGAATAGAAATGATATTAATACTTATTACGAAGTAGGTAAATTACTTTTTGAAGCCCAAGGAGGAGAAGGAAGAGCAAAGTATGGTGATAAATTAATTAAAGAATACTCTAATAAATTAACCGAAGAGGTAGATAGAAAATATGGTTATAGAAATTTATACAATATGAGAAAATTCTATATTACATTTAAAAATAACCAAATATTGCACACGGTGTGTGCAATATTAACATAGAGTCATATTAGAGAAATGTTATGTTTTAATAATATAGATGAAATCAATTATTATATACAATACTCAAGTGATAATAGAATATTCACAAGAGAAGATGAAATAGTATAAGGAGAATTGTATGGAAAAGAACTATTACAATGAAATAAAAAACGAACTTTTAAATAATGAAATTTATAAAAGAGTAAAAAATTATTCTAAAAATAGAAATGAACTTAGTACCTATTATAATGTTGGTAAATTATTAATTGAAGCACAAGGCGGTGAAAATAGGGCAAAGTACGGAAATGGTTTGATAAAAAAATACTCAGTCAAATTGATGGAAGAATTAGGAAAAGGTTATACCTTTACAGCCTTATCAAGAATGAGGCAATTTTATTTATTATTCGAAAAAATTGCGCCAGTGGCGCAACAATTAACTTGGTCCCATTACTTAGAATTATTACCGCTTAAGGATATAAACGAAATAAATTACTATATTAAAATTACATCAGAGCAATGTTTAAGTAAAAGACAGTTAAGAGAAAGAATTAAAAATAAAGAATATCAAAGATTAGATGATAATACTAAATTAAAACTAATTAATAAAGAAGAAGTAGTAATAAGTGATTTTATTAAAAATCCAATTGTTATTAAAAACAAATATAATTATGATATAGAAAATATATCAGAAAAAATGCTTCAAACTCTAATACTCGAAGACATACCATCATTCTTAAAAGAACTAGGAATAGGCTTTAGTTTTATAGAAAATGAATACAAAATCAAAATAGGAAATACCTATAATTATATAGATTTATTACTATTTAATTATATATATAATTGTTTTATAGTAGTAGAGTTAAAAGTATGTAATCTAAAGAAAGAACATATAGGACAAATACAGGTATATATGAACTATATAGATAAACATATAAAAAGTATTAATCAAGATAAAACTATAGGTATTATCATTACTAGACGTGATAACCATTATTATATACAATACTCAAGTGATAATAGAATATTCACAAGAGACTATATATTAAATTAGGAGGATAACAAATGAATTACTATAAAGAAATAAAAGAACAATTAAAAAACAATAAAGACTATAAAGAAATAAAAGAATACTACCAAAACATAAACGACTTAAAAACATATTATAACATAGGAAAAATACTAACTATTGAAATAGAAGAAACAAAACAAAAACAAAACGAATTACTAAAAGAATATGCATTAAAATTAACCGAAGAACTAGGAAGAGGATTTACATGGCATAATCTTTATAATATGAGTCAGTACTACAAACTACTAAGAGATAACCCAAAGTTAAAAGAAATAACCACCCTTACATGGAGCCATTACCTAGAACTGTTACCCTTAAAGGACATAAACAAAATAAATTATTACATAGATGTAACAACAAAACAAAAATTACCATATCGAAAACTAAAAGAAAAAATAAAAGATAAAGAATACGAAAACAATAAAATAATAACCAAAGAAATACCAATATCCCCAAAAAAAGAAATAACAAAAGAAACAATAAAAGCCCTACTATTAGAAGATTTAGACAATTTCTTAAACCTATTAGGAGAAAACATAACTTATGTAGGAAAAGAATACAAAATAAGAAAAGAACAAATAGACATATTACTATATAGCATCGAATATCAAAGCTATATAATCGTATACTTATCAATATCAGAATTACAAAAAGAAGATATACTAAAATTAAATAATTATATGAATTATCTAAATAAAAAAGAAAATACTAATAATACACTAGGAATAATAATAAGCAAATACCAAAATAACTATAAAATAACCTATACAAGTAATCCAAATGCAATAAAACCCAAAAAAATAACATAAATATATATACATTTCCTAAATTTTGTTATAAAATAATATTAACAAGGAGATAACTGATTAGGAAGGAAAACAAATTATGATTGGTAAAAGATTAAAAGAACTAAGAATAGAAAAAGGGTTATCACAACAAGATTTAGGAGACGCAATAGGAGTAACAAAAGTATCAATCTGCGGATACGAAAACGGTTCCCGTATTCCAAATATAGAGAAACTATCCTCCTTAGCAGAAAACCTAGAAACCACAACAGACTACCTACTAGGAAGAGAAGTAAAAATAATAGATGAAAATGACAACTCTTATGTAGGAACAATCTCCTATGAAGATATAGGTTTAATATTAGAGTTAAGACACTATCCAAATTTATATAACAAACTAATAAAAGATGTAAAAAGATCAGCAAATATAATAAATAAAAGACTAATGAATCACAAATAAGAAAGAAGGAAAAAATATGTTAGACATAAAAGACTTATATGAAAAAGATTACATAGATAAAAAAATAGAAATAAGTGGTTGGATAAAAAACCATCGTAAACAAGCTCATTTTGGGTTCATAGACCTATCAGATGGTACCTATTTTAAAAGTTTACAAGTAGTATATGATGATAAACTAAAAAATTTCGATGAAATAACAAAACTAAAACTAGGATCTGCAATCACTGTAAAAGGAAAACTAATAAAGTCTCCAAAAGAAGGACAAGCATTTGAACTAATAATGACCTCATTCGTATTAGAAGGAGACTGTGATGAAGATTACCCACTTCAAGCCAAAGGAAGGCCTACAAGAGAATTCCTAAGAGAAATAGCCTACCTAAGACCAAGAACAAATTTATATAATGTAGTATTTAGAGTAAGAAGCATCGCTGCCTATGCAATTCATAAATATTTCCAAGATAGAAATTACGTATATTTCCACGCACCAATACTAACATCATCAGATTGCGAAGGTGCTGGTGAAATGTTTGAAGTAACAACCCTAGATTTAAACAAAATAAAAGAAACACAAAAAGTAGACTATACAAAAGATTTCTTTGGTAAAAAAACTTCACTAACAGTATCAGGACAACTAGAAGCCGAAACATTTGCAATGGCCTACAAAAAAACATACACCTTCGGACCAACGTTTAGAGCAGAAAACTCAAATACCAAAACCCATGCTTCAGAATTTTGGATGATAGAACCAGAAATAGCCTTTTGTGATCTAGAAGGCGATATGGACATTATGGAAGATATGCTAAAATATGTAGTAAAATACGTATTAGATAAATGCCCTAATGAAATGGAATTCCTAGATAAATATGTTGAAAAAGGATTAATTGAAAAACTAAACAAATTAGTAAATAGTACTTTTACCAGAATAGATCATAAAGACGTAATAAAAATACTAAAAGAAGCAAATGTAAAATGGGAATTCACTCCTGATTACAACGAAGATATAGCCAAAGAACATGAAAAATACATAACAGAATACTTTGGTGGACCAGTCTTTATCAAAAATTGGCCAAAAGATATAAAAGCCTTTTATATGAAACAGAATGAAGATGGTAAAACCGTAGCGGCAGTAGACCTAGAAGTTCCAGGAGCGGGAGAACTAATGGGAGGAAGCCAAAGAGAAGAAAATTATGATAAACTAATAAACAGAATGAAAGAATTATCCATGGAAGAAGAAGGATTAGATTGGTATCTAAACCTAAGAAAATATGGAGGATGTATCCATTCAGGATTCGGTATGGGCTTTGAAAGACTAATAATATACTTAACAGGAGTAGATAATATAAGAGATGTAATACCATACCCAAGAACACCAGGAAACTGTGATTACTAAAGAAAGTAATCACTTTTTTTTGTAAAAAATTACCATTATATATTATACGTAAATGTAAATACTATAATTGGAAAGGAGTAATAATATGAAAAAGATTTTAATAACCATAATAACCATAATAACATTATCAGGTTGCACAACAAATGAAATAACAACATGTACAAACGAAACAAAAAGAGGAAATATCACATCAAAAACAGAATACAAAATAGAACATAAAGATAATGATGTAAAAAAATTAACAATTACCTATACCTACAATGATAATCATACTGATGGAGTAGAAACAGGTACTGATGGAACTACTAAAGACAAAATAACAGATGAAGAAGAAAATACAAACGAAACAAATAACGATAATGATACCATCATCGGCGGAGTAGCAAAAGAAACCCTAGACGATATCGTATCAGTCCTAGCAGATACCATTCTAGATATAGCAAGTATAAAAGAAAGCCATAACACAAGATTTAACAACTATATAAATGTAGAAGGATTTACAAGAAATGTAGAAGTAGATAATGCAAACGACTATAAAGTAACCTACACCTATGATTTAACAAAACTAACAGATGCTGATATAACAGTCCTAGGTATAAATAAAGATTATAACACATTAAAAAAGACCTATACAGATCGCAAATTAAGCTGCAAATAAAGAACAGTAAGTTCTTTTTTTTCTTTCAAATAATTGTTATTTTGTCATAATTGTGATAAAATTATATTAATATATAAGATAGAAAGAAGGAATACAATGACAAAATATAAAACAATGGATGCCAATGAAGCAGTATCAAAAGTAGCCTATAAATTCACTGAAGTAGCAGGAATATACCCAATAACACCAGCATCTCCTATAGCAGAAAAAATAGACGTATTAAGTAGCAATAACGAAATAAATTTCTGGGGAAATAAAGTAAAAGTAGTAGAAATGCAATCAGAACAAGGAGCAATAGCCCTAGTACACGGTACCTTACAAAGTGGTATACTATCAAGTAGTTATACCGCCAGTCAAGGCCTATTACTAATGATACCAACCCTATATAAATTAGCAGGAGAAATGCTTCCAGCAGTAATTCATGTAGCAGCCCGTGCCTTATCAACTCACTCCCTAAGCATCTTTGGAGATCATCAAGATATTTATGCCGTAAGACAAACAGGAGTCTGTATATTATCATCCCCTTCTCCAGAAGAAGCATACCATATGGCAATGATAGCACACTTATCCGCTATAAAAGCATCATTACCATTTATAAACTTCTTTGACGGCTTCAGAACAAGCCATGAAATAAATAAAATAAAAGAAATAGAACTCTCAAAAATAGAATCCCTAATAGATAAAAAAGCCCTAAAAAAATTTAGAGAAAGAGCAATGAATAATGAAAGACCAACTACAAGAGGAACTGCCGAGAACGAAGATATATATTTCCAACATACAGAGTCAAGAAACACAGACTATATAAATACTATTGATATCGTAGAAGACTATATGAATAAAATAAATAAAATAACAAAAAAAGACTACAAACCCTTTAATTACTACGGAAGCAATTCAGCCACTATGGTAATAGTAGCCATGGGTTCAGTATGCCAATGTATTGAAGAAACAATAGACAAATTAAACCAAACAGGATACAACACAGGCTTAATAAAAGTCCATCTATATAGACCATTTAGCATCAAACACCTAAAAGCAGTACTGCCAAAAACAGTAAAACAAATAGCAGTATTAGATAGAACAAAAGAACCAGGTTCCATAGGAGAACCCCTATACTTAGATATTGTAAATGCCCTAAAAGATACCAATATAAATGTTATCGGTGGAAGATATGGCCTATCATCAAAAAATACTACACCCGCTATGATAAAAGCCGTATACGATAACCTAAAAGAAGAAAACAAAAATAACTTTACTATCGGTATAAATGATGATGTAACAAACCTAAGTCTAAAAATAGATAAAGAATTTCATCTAGATAACAATAACTATGAAATACTAATCTATGGTTATGGCTCAGACGGTATGGTATCAACATCAAAAGACCTACTAAAAATAATAGGAGATAATACAAATAAATATGTCCAAGGATATTTCCAATACGATTCCAAAAAATCAGGAGGAGTAACAAGAAGCCATCTAAGAATATCAAATAAAGAAATAAAAAGCACTTATTATGTAGATAAACCAGACTTTATAATAGTAGCCAAAGATACCTATATGTATAAATACGATATTATAGATAACCTAAAAGAAAAAGGCATATTACTATTAAACACCAATTTATCAGAAGAAGACTTAATAAAAACCCTACCAAACAAAGTAAAACACCATCTAGCAGAAAAAGAAGCCAAAGTATATATAATAGATGCCTATAAAATAGCAAATGAATTAGGATTAAAAAACAAAATAAATACCTGTATGGAAACATGTATCTTCAAAATAATGAATATCTATGATATAAAAAAAGCCATAGCAGTAATGAAAAATAACAATAAAACAAGATTCATATCCAAAGGCCAAAATATAATAGATATAAATAACAAAGTAATAGATAATTCTATCAAATACCTAAAAGAAATAAAAATAGACCTATCATGGAAAGAACTAGAATACAAAGATAACCAAAAGCTAACATTCAATGAAACAATAAATCAATTAAAAGGAGATACCCTACCAGTAAGCAGTTTCTTAGATATAAAAAATGGCATTATATCAGGACAAACCCCAAAAGAAGAAAAAAGAAATATAGCAGAAACCATTCCAAGTTGGATAAAAGAAAATTGTATAGAGTGTAATCAATGTGCCTTCTCATGCCCACACGGAGTAATAAGACCATTTCTTTTAGATAAAAAAGAAAGCAAAATAGAAACCATTCCATCAATAATGCCTAAAGACAAAGAATTCACAATAAGCATAAATTACAAAGAGTGTACAGGATGTGGAGTATGTGTATCCTCTTGCCCTGGAAAACAAGGAAATAAAGCCCTAGAAATGATACCAAACAAAAGAATAGACGAAGACTTTGACTATTTACTAAAACATAACTCTAATGATAAAAACGAAAGCAAAATATTAAATGTCAAAAATATAAGTTTCAAAACCCCAAAATTCGAATACTCAGGAGCATGTGCTGGTTGCGGCGAAACCCCATATATAACAAACTTAACTAGAGTATTTCAAAGCAGCCTAATCATAGCAAACGCCACAGGATGCTCATCAATATATGGAGCAAGTATGCCTAGTATACCATATAGTATTCCATGGGCAAGTTCACTATTCGAAGATAATGCCGAATACGGCTATGGAATATTAACAGGAATAAACATAAAAAGAGATAAAATAAAAAAATATATGGAAGAATACAAAAACAACAAAACATTCAAAAAATGGTTAGAAAATATGAATGACTATGATATATGCAGTGAAGTAGCGGAAAAAATAAACTATCATCATCACCCATATTTATTAGAAATGAAAGACTACATAGTACCAAAATCCCTTTGGATATTAGGAGGAGATGGCTTTGCCTATGATATCGGCTATGGAGGACTAGACCATGTATTATCACAAAAAGAAAACATAAATATCCTAGTATTAGATACAGAGGTATACTCAAATACCGGAGGACAATCATCAAAATCATCATCCAAAGGTTCTATAGCATCATTTACATCCAAAGGAAAAGAAAACTACAAAAAAGACTTAGCTAGAATAGCCATGTCTTACCCCCATGTATACGTAGCCACTACAAATATCGGCTATAATAAAGAACAATACCTAAAATGTATCAAAGAAGCATCTGATTACAGTGGCCCATCTCTAGTAATAGCATATTCACCATGTATCGAACATGGCATCAAAACAGGTATGGAACATTCCCAATCAAATGCCCACCTAGCAACAGAATGCGGCTATTTCCCAGTATTTAGATACAACCCAAAAACAAAAAAACTATCATTAGATAGCAAAAACCCAGATTTTACTAAATACGAAGACTATTTAATGACAGAAAATAGATTCTCTAACCTAAAAAGAGTAAATAAAGAAAATGCTAAAAAATTACTAGAAGAACAAAAACAGTGGGCAATAGACAGATATAACTATTATAAAAAAATAAGTGAGGAATAATATGAAAGAAATAATAGATAACGAAACAGAAGAAAATAATAACCAAAATACATACCTAGATAATACACTCCCCTTAGAAGAAGTAGTAAAGGATATACAAGAAAATGCCCATAAATAAAGAAAGAGAATTATTCCTAACATTCCTAAAAGACTACTTTCAAACAACTCATACTAAAATAACAAAAGAAAAAGTATACTCCCTTTTAGTAAATAGTTATATTACAGAAGGTAAAGTAAAGCAAATAAGAAAAGAAAGCTATGTAAATATCCAACTCCACTTAAACGAAAAGTTAAAAAACGAAAGCAAAATAAATACATTTACCGCCCCATATCCCACTAATGACTTTTTAATCATAGAGAATAGATCTAACAATAAAGATAAAGATTTCAAAGAAGAACTAATAAATAGTACAAAATTATATGTAACATCAGATATAACAAATATATATGATTTATCATCAAAAATAATACAATATATAATAAAAGAAAACATAAAATCCCAAATAAAAATAGCAAAACATAGTCGTACAGATGCCTTTGTAATAAGAGTAATAGGGGAAAAAGAAACAAATAAATTAATAAAGTACATAAATACCTTAGACTATCAAAAAGGAATAAAACCAAACCCCTTCTCCTTACAAGTAGGCAATGTAAATATAACTAAAGACTTTAGTAAATTATATAATGGAAGACTAAGTTATTATATAAGTCAATATCTAAAAGAAACAAAAGAAGCATCACTAAATAGTTTTATAACATATATAGAGAAGCAATTAACTAAAACAGATAAAGACGAATATATGATAGTAGAAATAATAATAAAAAATCTACAAAATACCCTAACTAAAGAAGAATTATATACATATAAATCAAATCCCATTACAGTTACAAAAGAAACAATCAAAGAAGAAGACAAAACAAATATATTAAGACTAATAAATAGATTAAATGCTTACTATAGCTTAGATGAAGTCCATTCCCGCATAGAAAAATATATAGAAAAAAAAGATATAAATATATTTACAAGACAAAATAATATAAGAAGATTAGTAGATGATAACTTCTCTCCAACTAAAATGAAAGAAGTACTATATGAAATGGCCTATAATGCCTTCCTAGAAGCAATAGAAGAAACCCAAAAAAAATACGATATAAACCAAGTATATAATGCCACAGAATTACTCCTAACCAAAGAAAAAATATCATCATTAACAAACGATAATGATGTAAGAAGCTATTTAGGCTTTATAATATCACCCAAAGAATTAAGAAAAATACTAATAGAAAAAGCAACCCCATATATAACAAAAGAAGACGTCCATGATATCCCAAAACTAACAAATATAATAGTAGAAATCATTCAAAAAGATATAGAAATAAAAGACCAAATAAAAAGAAATGGTAGAAATTAACATATAAGGGCTACCATCTTTTTTTGACAAATTCACTAATATATGATAAAATTAAACTTGCCTAAAAAAGAACTCTTTTTAATTGACAAAATATTCATTTTTTGAGATAATTTTAATATAGAGGTGAGTATATATGTACAAAGATAAAATAACTTTGACTATGCAAGATATTTTGGAAAAAGAATTCAAAATAGAT
Source organism: Paludibacteraceae bacterium (assembly GCA_963601985.1). Lineage (GTDB taxonomy): Bacteria > Bacillota_I > Bacilli_A > RF39 > UBA660 > CAG-302. Next base: position 7,882 of record CAVCHK010000139.1, on the reverse strand, counting down.
GCTCGTGGCTATAGACTTCAAGAAGTAGATAAGTTCTTAGATATTATCATAAAAGACTATAATGAATATAATAATATAATAAGAGCCTTAGATAAAGATAGAAAAGCACTAATTGAAGAAAACCAAGCACTAAAAAATGAAGTAAGAAACTTAAAATCAACTATTGAAGCCGCTAAAACAGACAACAAAGAAATAACCAATGTCGATTTATTAAGAAGAGTATCACAACTAGAAAAAATAATATTAGGAAAATCACAGTAATAATTATCTGGGTAAATGCTGCACTATGTGTAGAGGAAAGTCCATGCTCGCACTATCTGCGATGATAGTAGTGTTTGTGCTTAGGGAAAAAATAACCTAAGGCAGGAAACTGACGGCTTCTATTTTATCTAAAGGAAACCATGATAAAATAGATATAAAAGTGCCACAGAGACGAGTCTAATTAGAAATAATTAGAATGAAACGAGGTAAACCCCACAAGCGAGAAACCCAAATTTTGGTAGGGGAATCTTCTAAGGAGAATCAAATTCAAGGAAGAATGACATATGTCATAGATAAATATTTACCGCCTAGAAATAGGTACAGAACATGGCTTATAAGATTAATTATTAATTAAGGAGTAATATGAAAAATATAGGACAAAAACTAAAAGAAAAAAGAGAAGAAAACTCTCTTTCTATTGAAGAAGTCGCAGAAGATCTAAAAATGCGTCCTACGCAAATAACAAGTATAGAAGAAGGAAGAAAAGAAGACTTCAAAGATGTCTTCTACCTAAAATACTTCATTAGAGACTATGCCAAATACTTAGGATTAGATAGCGATAAAATACTAGATGAATTTAATGAATACTTATTTGACGAAACATCAAAAATACCAATAGACATAATAAATCAAGCCAAAAAAGAAAAAAAAGAGAATACAGAAGAATTATCTTCTCCATATACAAGCAAAATAAAACAAAAAATAAAAATACCAAAACTGATAATAGGATTAATAATATTAATAATATTAATAATAGTAGGATATATAATAGCAAGTAATTACAAAGGAAATGACTTTAGCGACAACAATATAACCTATAGTATAAGGAGATAAAGAATGAATAAAGCAAATAAAATAACAATATCAAGAATAATAATGTCATTAATAATAATAATAATATTACTATTTCCATTCGACAAAATAGGACTAGAATTTCCTACCTATCTAGTAGGAGAAAAAGTAGTAGTAGATCTAAAATACATAATAGTAGGAATATTATTTATAATAGCATCCTTAACAGACTTTTTAGACGGTTATGTAGCAAGAAAATATAACTTAGTAACTGACTTTGGAAAAATGGTAGATGCTATAAGCGATAAACTATTAACAAATTCAGTATTAATAATACTAGCAGCAAATGGAAAAATAGCAACAGTTATAGCAGTAGTAATAATAATGCGTGATATAGTAGTAGATTCAATCAAAATGGTAATAGGAAATAAAGGAGCCGCTGTAGCGGCAATATCAGTAGCAAAACTAAAAACCGCTACCCTAATGGTAGGTATAATATTAACACTATTTAGTAACTTACCATTTGAATTAATATCATTACGTATATCAGATTTTCTATTAGCTATAGCAGCAGTATTATCCATAATATCAGGAGTAAAATACTATATAATGGCACTTCCATACTTAAAAGATAAATAGTACTTTATTGTACTATTTATTTTTTAACAAAAAAACACGAACAAATGTATCTTTTAGTATTGACAACCTACAAAAAGTATAATATAATTAAGTTGTAATTAAAGAAAGTACAAGAAAGAGAGGAAACCATGGCAAAAAAAATAGAAGCAGATTCAGCATTAGAACAAGTATTAGCTGATATAGAAAAACAATTCGGAAAAGGAGCAATAATGAAACTAGGAGAACAAGAACACAAAGAAGTAAAAGTAAGTCCTAGTGGATCAATAAGTCTAGATATTGCTTTAGGAGTAGGAGGTTACCCTAAAGGAAGAATAATAGAAATATATGGACCTGAATCATCAGGAAAAACAACTTTTGCTCTTCATGCAATAGCAGAAGTACAAAAAGAAGGAGGAAGAGCAGCATTCATAGATGCTGAACATTCACTAGATCCAGTATATGCCCATAATCTAGGAGTAAATACAGACGAACTATTATTATCCCAACCAGATACAGGAGAACAAGCCCTAGAAATATGTGATGCTCTAGTAAAAAGTGAAGCTGTATCCATAATAGTAATTGACTCTGTAGCGGCTTTAGTACCCCAAGCCGAAATAGATGGAGAAATGGGAGATTCCCATGTGGGACTTCAAGCAAGACTAATGAGTCAAGCACTAAGAAAATTATCTGGTTCAATAAACAAAACCAATACCATAGTAATATTCATAAATCAATTAAGAGAAAAAGTAGGAGTAATGTTTGGTAATCCCGAAACAACACCAGGTGGTAAAGCCCTAAAATACTATTCCTCAGTAAGGTTAGACATAAGAAGAGGAGAGCAAATAAAACAAGGGACAGATGTAATAGGTAATAAAACAACAATAAAAGTAGTAAAAAACAAAGTAGCACCACCATTCAAAACCGCCGTAGTAGAGATAATGTATGGCGAAGGTGTATCTAAAGAAGGAGAATTATTAGATTTAGCAGCAGACATATCTGTAGTAGAAAAAAGTGGAGCATGGTATGCTTATAAAGGAAATAAAATAGGTCAAGGAAAAGAAAATGCCAAACAATACCTAAAAGATAATCCAAAAATAACATCTGAAATAGAAATCAAAGTAAGAGAGCATTACAACATATCATCTCAAAGCTCTAAAGAAGAAAAACCAAAAAAAGAGAAAAATAAGGAATAAATAAAATATTCCTTTTTTTCATTATATATGGTAAAATAAATCTAGGTGATTAACAAATGAAAAAAAGTTTAATAATATATAATCCAAATTCAGGAAAATATAACAAAAAAGAAACTCTACCGAAATTAAAAAAAATATTAGAAGAATATAACTATGAAGTAGAAATAAAAGAAACAAAATATAAAGGTGAAGCCACTAAAATAACCAAAGACTACCCATATTGCGACCTTTTAATCTCCATAGGAGGAGATGGAACATTCAACGAAGTAATGACAGGCAATTTCAAAAGAAAAGAAAGATTAACTCTATGTCATCTACCATCAGGAACCACAAATGATATAGGAGCAATGTGGGGATATGGAAAGAATATGGTTAATAACCTAAAATTAGCCTTAGAAGGAGAAATAAAAAGAATCGATGTATGCACAATTAACAATAGCCCTATGGTTTATACATTAGGTTTCGGAAAGTTTATGAACATACCATATGAAACCCCAAGAAACCTAAAAAAAAGATTAGGACATATGGCCTATATAAAGGAAGGAACTAAAGACTTTTTCAGAAAAGTAAAATCCTATGATATAACTTATGAAATAAATGGCGAAGAATACAGAGGCTTATTCTCATTTGCTATAATAACAAATGCCAACCGTGTCGCAGGTATAAACAACTTTTATAAAGATATAAAATTAAATGATAACAAATTTGAAGTATTACTATGTAATATTACAAGATTACCCGACCTAGTAAAAGCCCTATACTTTTTCACTAAATATGATGCCAGTAAAATACCAGGATTTTATTTCTATAAAACAGATAACCTAAAAATAAAATTCAATACCCCCATAAAAAAAGCCCTATGTATAGATGGCGAATCATTTGAAGACTTAAGTGGTAAATACGAAATAAAAATAGACAACGACGTTCATGTATTAATGCCAAGAAAAAATATAAATAGTCTATTCATAA
>CAVCHK010000139.1:0-4039 GCA_963601985.1 Paludibacteraceae bacterium | reverse complement strand
CTCTACATCAATATTCTCATCAACAATAACAATATATAAAAAAATAATACCACTAATAAGCACTAGTGTTGAAGCTATAAAAGAAGCAAAATGCAAATTCCTTATCCTATCATTAGGGCTACCTTTTAAATCAATATAATCATCATAACTATCCTTAGTAAAATGAAAATAAATAATAACCAAAATCGAAAAAATAAGTACCATTAAACTCCTATAATCACGTTTACTATTCTGATCATCAAAAAGTAAATATTTAACTTCCTTACTATTAGCATAATAACTAAGAATAATAATCCCAATATATATAACCCAAACAATATTCTCAGTTCTAATATCATTAAGCTTATCAATTCTACTCTTATCCATACTAAATAATATTCAACCCCAAATTAAATTATAATTAATAAAATAAAACTATAAGGAGAACAAAAAAATGGAAACAGAATTAAAAATATTACTAGAAGATCCAAATGTACAAAAGTACATCACTCTAAGTAACAAATTAAAAAAACAAAAAGAAATATGGATATATGTAGGATCATACTATATATACATGGATGAATATGGTTTTGAATACGATTACCAAATAAAAGACGAATTAGAAGATAATTTCGTATACAATAAATATAAAAGCTTATCTACTAATAAAGAAGTAGATATAAAAGACTATCAAAGATTTGAAAAAGATAATATAGTATTAAAAGAATATAACAAAACCTATAACGAATATATAACAAAATATTTTATACCTACCAAAACTAAAACACTAACACATACCAAAAATAAAAATAGAAACAATTAAACAGTTTCTATTTTTTTAAATCATGTACACTATTAATAATATTTCCCATGTGGTTATTATTACATTGACTATTAAAACTATTAATGTTATTCATCTGATCATTACTAGATAACTAACTATATATAATTATAATTTTTCATAATTTGTCCACATTCTTAAAATATGTATTTCTCTAATCTCTTCATCAACCTCATAAACTATACGGTGCTGTCTATTAATTCTTCTAGAATATAGTCCATTCAAATCACCACTCAATTTTTCGTATGATGGTGGATAACAAAAGGGGTCAGTTTTCATAAGAATAAGAATATTTTTACAATTTTTATCTAAACCTGAACTTTTCAATTTAATTTTGTCTTTTAGCACCTGTTTTGAAAATTTAATTATATATTCTTTACCATTCTTCATCTGGATTAAACTCCTTAGCATTTTCCCAATTTTCAGTTTTTCTAATATTGTTTATATTATCTACTAGTCCAGGAATACTAGATAAATATAAAGTTTCTTCAATATTTTTCCATTCTTCTTCAGAAATTAAAACAGCATTTTTACCTTTGTTATTAACTATTGTAATGGGATTAAAGCCAACATTTACATCACTAACAAGTTGAAATAAATTTTGTCTTGCATTTGTAATATTTATAGTACTCATATTATCACCTCACAATCAAATTATAAAGTACTTTTTTACGTACGTCAATGCTTAGCTTAAATTACAATATTTATGCATTTTTGAAAATTTAATTAATAAAAAAAGAAAAAATCTTCTAATAAATCAACAATTTCATACAATATTTATTATAATAATTGAAGAAGTAGAAATCTAACTCCCTAGAATTAATGCTATTATAAAGTAAAACTCGGACTTTGCCAACTGCTTATCCGCCTTTTACTTTAAAGTTATTTTAATAAAACATAAGAAAACTCGAACTAAATCACATAGTTCGAGTAATATTCAATCTGGTGGAGTCGAGGGGACTCGAACCCCTGTCCGCAAATAAAGCTATTTAACCCTCTACAAGATTATTGGATTATCACTTTCGCAAAGTAAATAGACAACCCAAAGTCATAATTACCCGCTAGTTTATAAATATTCATCATAATACCTAAACAAATACCATGATATAGTCTGCTTTATAAGTCCTTACTAACCCTCACAGACAAAGAATTAGAAGAACCTGTTGCTACCTAAAAACTAGGCATAAGCAACAGCATTTTTATAGCTGTTTCCAGTTATATTTAATTTATCTCACTAACGTAGAGAAAACACGTCTTGCTAATTAAACACTTATATTTCCGTCGAAGCCAAAAGCGACCCCATTACATAAGTATTTTATCAAATACAAATATATTTGTCAATTTTTAATTAAAATTTATTGTAATATTAGTAAATTTAATGTATAATTACTATAGAATAAACGAGGTGTTTTTAACGTGGATACAAATACAAATAACAATACTAATTACTTTGGAGTAAGACACTACAAAGTACATGTAGTAAAAGAAAAAATGAAATTATTTAAAATGATATCAAGTGTTATATCCTATGCAATATTTATATGGCTATTATTAATAGGAGCCTTACTATTAGTATATATATTAGATATAAAAATCAGAGCGGCTAAAGGAGATAATAGCCCACCAAAATATAATGCTTACGTCGTATTAACAGGATCAATGGAACCAGAAATAATGCCCAAAGATGTAGTAATAACAAAGAAAAAATCATCAGAAGAACTAAAAGAAGGAGATATAATAACCTTTGTAACATCAGATCCACGTCTATCTGGAATAATAGTAACACATAGAATACAAAAGAAATACTATGATGCAACAACTAAAACATATACCTATCAAACAAAAGGAGATGCCAATAACATAGAAGATTTCTCCTTAGCGGAAGACAAAAATATAATAGGTAAAGTAATATTCAAGATACCAAAAATAGGTTATATCCAAGAAATACTAGCCACTAAAGGTGGACTAATCATCGTAGTATTAGTACCATGCTTAGCAATACTATCTTATGATATAGTAAAACTAGCAAAAAATATCAAAAAGACAAAAAAGAAAGAAGAAAATAATATAAAAATAGTAAGAAGGTGATCTAAATGTCTAAAGAAAGTAAATTCTATGTAAAAAAAATAAAAAAAGACAAAATCACAATCAAAGAAGAAAAAGACTATAAATCCCCTCTAATACTATTCCTAATAACAAATGGAAGACTAATATTCATAATAACACTACTATTATCAATATCAACCCTAATAATATCCACATCCCTAGTACTAAGAAATATGAACTCTTCCATTTACCCAGGTGACTCCTCCCAAAGTAATGACGATACAAATACCGATAACATCAAAGAACAAGAAGGACTAGTCACTGTAGATATCTCATCAAGTGATAACTTTACATTAAACAGCACCATACCAATCACAGAAGAATATGCTACCAAACTATACGATAGTACCAAAATAGAAGACACTTCTCTACTAGGAGTAGTAATAAAAACAAAAGAAATAACCCTAAATAACTGTACTATCACTTATTATTCTGATAAAACAGCACTAATAAAATACAAAAACAACACTTATCTAAAAGTATATAAAGTAAACAATAATTATGGAGTAGATGAAAAAGCAAATATAGATAAAAATGCCAAAACAAAAAAACTAACTATAAAAGAAGAAATAACAAATAAACAAAACATAAAACTAATATACCTATCAGACGGAAGTATAGAAGTATCAAAAGACAATACCAAAATACTAGTAAGAAATACAGACATAACAAGTAAAGATGAAATATTCTATACCAATCTAAGTATAGTATCTATCCCAATAAAAAAAGAAAACAATAAAACCCATTATTCCAATAATACAATTAAAGAAGATGATCACTTACTTATAGATAACAAAATAATAAACAAAGTAGAAACAAAACAAATACACGATAACATAACAATAATCTACTATGAAAACGGCTTTGCCGAAATAATTCAAAATAACCAAAGCATTATCGTAGAAAAAAAAGACCATATAAAATACGATGATAATATCTTAGAAATAGTAGAAAACACTAATAAAGAAAATATAGATAACCTAATAGGAATAAAAAACATAAAAATAACAAATACAAACAAAAAAGAAATAAACTATATAATACTTTTAGAAGAAACATCAAACTATAGTAAATATAATGTAACAAAAAGATTATCTAATAACTATATAAAGC
>CAVCHK010000138.1:0-2320 GCA_963601985.1 Paludibacteraceae bacterium | reverse complement strand
CTACTGTATCTACTATTTTATCAGTAATACTAGTAAACTTTCCTGTCACTAAGCCAACCATTTCAAATAGACTATCTAAAGTTTTTACTTTTACAGTTATATTATCAACTACTTTTTCTATTTTATTCATTGTAATGATTAGCTTTATAGTTAAGATTATTAATGTTACTAATAAAATAGCACCTAAAATATATAATATTGTTGGCAAAATCATTTCGATAGTCATTATTTTTTATCCTCCTCTTCATCATACATTGAATCTATTAAGTTAAATATATCATTTGATTCTTCGATATCTTCATTATCTTTTAGTATTGTATTTATATCTTCTTCATCGTGAGTCAAGGTTTCAAATTCTTTTGTATCTTCTAGAAAATCTTTTTCTTTTATTTCTTCTTTTACTTCTATTTTTTCAGCTTTGGATTCTTCTTCGTTATGATTTATTATTTTAACATCATTTTCTTTTTCTTCTTTTTTTGGTGGTTCATAACTTACACCAAAATCGAAGTAATTATCTTCGGCATCCCCTATGGATACGTCTTCGGATGTCTCTTCAGTCATACTAGATAATAGATTGCTATTATCTACTTCTTGTTTTTTAATGGCATTTTTGGTTATTTTTACTTCTTGATATAATTCACAGTTTTCACACATTACATTTTTTAAATCATCTGTTAAATTACCAAAGGCTTTATTTCTTACTGTTTCAAAGTCTACTTTACGTGATGGTCTTTGTATTTCATAGGAACTTTCATCTTGTACTTTTACTTCGTCTTTGGTATAGTTTTTATCTAGTATTCCATATACTGGTGATATGACTGGAGTTGGTCTAAATCTTTTTGGTTTTGGTTCTTCTTTCTTAGTATATAATTCAGATATTGGTTTTTCTTTTTTTCTTTCTCTTTCTAAGACGTTCTGCTCACTGTATCTAAATTGTGGTACTAAGTCATTATCATCCATATCAATTGGAAAAGCAAAACTATTAGTGGCTCTTGTTTTTACTATTTCTCTATCACTTATAACATTAGTTTTAGGTAGAATATCTTCTTTTTGTTTTTTTGCTTCTTCTCTTTTTTGTTCTTCTTCTATTTTATTACGCATAAAAGTAGGAAGTTTGTGTTCTTCTTTCTCTTCTACTTCTATTTCTTCTGTTTCTACTACTTCTTCTTCATCAGAAAATAAGTCTTTTACTTTATCTAAAAATTTCATACTCTGTCTCTCCTTTTTAATATTCTGGTAAATCGGGAACTGTGCTTTCTTTTTCTTCTACGTATTCGCTTAAATATTCAGAAAATTTACTTGTAGCATCAGTTGGTTTATCTATTTTGTACTCTTTATCTACTCCTAAGTCGTGTTCTTCTTCTAGTAACTTCTTTATTAAATTATCATTATAGTTAATGCTATTTAATATAATCATACTATTTGCGAGAGTACTTTCTATTTTTGTTTTTGTGACATAGGATTCTATTTTGGCATAATTGTATACTATTTTTATAAAGTATATATCTTTATCTTCGTTTGTTATAACTACGTAGCCTTTCTTATTGTCTTTTTCTATTTCTTTATAATAGTAATTATTATTGCTACTTTCTTTTAATAGGTTTAGATTATTTTGATAGTAATAACTTACAGCATCTACGTATAAATACATAAATGTATCTTCAGTTTTTAGTTTTTGATTATAGTCTTTATCATATACTTTTGATACTCCAAGTGGTAGATAATATGTATATCCTAGTGATGTTGTATTTTGATTATTATAATTATTGTTTATTATTTTATCTATAATAATACCGTAGTCTTCTATATTATCTATTCTAGTACATCCTACACATAGAATTAGTGTTAATAATAGTATAGTTTTTTTTTTCATATCATACCTCTTCTACATTATAACAAAAAAAGGTAGAAATTGAAATAGTTTTTTTTATTTTTATAGTAAAAACGATATTATTTATAACAATGCTGTAGTTTAGAAACAAATGGTCCCTTGATTTTTTTTCTAATGACTACAGGCATTAGAAAACGGCGAGCAACAACGTGCGAGACGAAAAAAAGCTTATTATTATAAGCTACTTTAATACTTTTACAAAGGATAATTCTATAAAGCCTAAAGACATTAATATTAAACTATTGAATATAAATTTATTTTGAATAGTATTTGCTACGATAGATAAATTTATGATACTAGTACTATTTTTTATCATATAACTTAGTATTATACTTATTATAATGGTTAACATACTTGATAATATGGTTACTTCACTGGTTAATTTTAATACTAATTTTTTATCTTTTGTTACTATATATAGTATTATTG
>CAVCHK010000137.1:0-3395 GCA_963601985.1 Paludibacteraceae bacterium | reverse complement strand
ATTAGGTTAAACTATTATAATTATTGGTATTAATTAAATTCAGGGAAAATCTCTGATATATAGGAAAATTAATTGTCAAAAGAAGTAAGCTATGTTATAATTTTCTTAAAGGTAGGTGTTTAATTTGGCTAAGAGAAAAGTTGTTAAAAAGAGTTCTAAAAAAGCTAGATTTAGGATTTTCTTGTGCTTTGTTTTGTTCGGCACAGTTATTTCTTCTCTTAGTTATAGTTTTTTTTCTAATATTGCTAAAATAATAGAGATTAATAATGAAAAACAAGCTCTTAATGATAAACTCAGTAGTTTGAAAGAAGAGGAAGAAGTTCTTAATTCTGATATTAAGAAATTAAATGATCCTGATTATGTTGCGAGATATGCAAGGGAGAAATATTTATATTCTAAAGATGGGGAGCTTATTATTAGAATACCAGATGATGAATAGATTTTATGGTCAATTTATTGTTTGGTATTTATTTTTTTTGTAAAGGATATGTAAAAAAAGTTGACTTTATTTTATAGATAAGATATATTTATGATAGAGAGGAGTAGATGATATGGCAAATTTTAATGATAGTTTTAATTTATCTGATTTAGGTTTAGGTGATATTATTGATTATAGTAGTAATCAACAAGAGGTTCAAAGGAAACGTGAGTTTGCTTCTGAGAACTCTATTGGTGGAGAAAAGAGGACTTCAACATCTAATAGAAGGAGGAAGAATTCTCGTGCTATTAGGGTTAAGGCTATAGTGGGTAGTGCTATTCTATCATTGTCTATTTATGGTGGGATTACGCTTAAGAATGTTATTGTAGAAAAGGCGGAGTATATAGCTGATACTAAAGAGGCTGTTTGTTTGTCTGAAGGGATGATGACTGATAGGCTAGTAGAGTATGGTGCTGCTCATTATGAGAAAGATGGTAGGTTTTCTATTAAAAGTATGAGTGTTGATGATTATAGAACTCTTAATATTGATTCTCCTGAAGAGTTGTATGCTTTAATTAAAGTTATTGATGATGAAACTGAGCGTGATAATATGGTTAGAGCTATGTCTTATACAGATACAGAGGGTAATGTTTGTAACTATACTGATTTTGCTCAATTTTTAAGAATTAATGGATACTTTAATAAGGATAATAAAGCTGACAGTGAAGTTTTTGAGAATTTGTGTGAAAATAGTCTTGTTAATAGTTATCGTGCTGGAAGTATTGCTAATATATTTGAAGATGCACCTAGTAAGGGAGGTATAAATAAATGATTGATACTATTGTTTTAGATGATAATAAGGAATATATTATTGTAGAGGAACTTGTTATTAATAATGTTTTATATACTATGTTTGCTAATGTTAATGATGGATCGGATATTTGTTTTAGAAAGACTCTTGTTTTAGAAGATGGTAAGGAATATTATGTTGGTTTAGATGATCAGAATGAATTTGATTTAGTTGTATTACATTTTAATAAAAAGATTTTGAGTTAATAAAAACTTCTCAACTGTTGTTGGGAAGTTTTATATATTAAACATTATCTTTGTTTGCTTTTTTTTGTTTTTTTGGTTTTTCTTCTACTGCCTGGTTGTCTGTTTTATTTTTTTCTTCTTTGTTTAAGTGACCATGTTCTACTAAATAATCTATTTCTTCTTTTGTTATTGTTTCTTCTTCTAGTAGGGTGTCTGCGATTAATTTTAGTAAATCTTTGTTTTCTGTAATTATTTTTTTTGTTTTTTCATAACAGTTGTTTATTATAGAACGCATTTCTTCATCTATTTCATGAGCTACTGTGTCAGATATATTTCTATTTTTATTGTAATCTCTTCCTAAGAAGGTATTACTATCTGGTTCTTCAAGCATCATTGGACCTAAATTACTCATTCCATATTCTGTTACCATACTTCTTGCTATTTTTGTTGCTTTTTTGAAATCGTCGTGTGCCCCAGTGGTTATTTCTTTGAATGTTACTTCTTCTGCAACTCTACCTCCTAATAGACCACAGATGGATTCTAGTAATTCATTTTTAGTGTAATTGAATGATTCTTCTTTAGGAGTCATCATTGTATATCCACCAGCGTGTCCTCTTGGAATGATTGTTATTTTCTGTACTTCATTTGCTCCATCTAGTTTTAATCCTAGTACAGCATGTCCAGCTTCATGGAAGGCTACTAATCTTTTTTCTTTTTCTGTGTATTTCTTTGTTACTTTAGCAGGTCCCATTAAGACTCTGTCTGTGGCTTCATCTATTTCAGCCATAGTTATTTCTTTTTTGTTTCTTCTAACCGCTAATAGGGCTGCTTCATTAAGTAGGTTTTCTAGATCGGCTCCTGAGAAACCTGGTGTTCTTTTTGCTAAGTATTCTAGTGTAATATTTTTATCTAATATTTTGTTTTTAGCATGTACTTTTAGTATTTCGATTCTAGCATTTTTATCTGGAAGACTAACTGTTACTTGTCTATCAAATCTTCCTGGTCTTAATAGTGCTGGATCTAATACGTCTGGTCTATTTGTAGCGGCGATGATTATGATTCCTTCATTTGCTCCGAAGCCATCCATTTCGGTAAGTAATTGGTTAAGTGTTTGTTCTCTTTCGTCGTGTCCACCACCAAGCCCTGTTCCTCTTTGGCGACCCACTGCATCTATTTCATCTATGAATATTAGACACGGTGCATTCATTTTTGCTTGTCTAAACATATCTCTTACTCTTGATGCACCGATACCTACGAATAGTTCTACAAAGTCTGAACCACTTATATAGTAGAATGGTACTTTTGCTTCACCTGCTACAGCACGTGCTAATAGTGTTTTTCCTGTTCCTGGAGGACCTACTAGTAATACTCCTTTTGGTATTCTAGCTCCCATATTTGTAAATTTTTTTGGATTTTTTAAAAAGTCAATTAATTCTTGTACTTCTTCTTTTTCTTCGGTTAATCCTGCGACATCTTTGAAAGTTGCACGGCTTTCTTCAACTAGTTTTGCTCTTGATTTACCAAAGTCCATTGATTTGCTTCCGCCACCTATTTGTCTTGTAAATACCCAAATTGTTACACCTGCTAATATTAATATTGGCACTATTTCTACAAGTATTGATAACCAAGATGATGCTTCTGGGTCATTTACTATTGTTAGTTTAAAGTCGCTTGTATTTTCTTTGGCATTTGTTATTTTAGATATGAACTCTTCTGACTTTGGTATGTATAATAGAAAACTTTCATTTTCATTATAACTATCTAGTTTCCCTGTTAGTTTGTATGTGTCTGTTCTTACTTTTGGTGTGATAGTTAGTTCTGTTACTTTACCTCCATTTAAGTCTTTTATGAATTCGTCATATGTTAATTCTTTTATTGTACTATTAAACATTTTAAATATTACCATACATCCTATAAAGAATATTAATAGGAATATATATGG